>BEHN01000033.1 GCA_002898535.1 bacterium HR11 | reverse complement strand
CCAGGAATTCCGTCCGGACGGCCCTGATGAAATTGGCCCGGTTTCTAAATTGGAACAGGTTCAGACCTTTCCCCCGGTCAAGCCCAGGCGGACGTCGAGGCGCGAGGTCTGCGATATGCTTTTCGACACGATTCGGGCCCGGAACCTGTTCCGGGGCCGGCGGAACCTGAACCCCGAGGGCATGACCGGCGAGTGGCTGGTCGTCGCCCGCCAGCCGGAGAAGTTGAGATGAGGAAGCTTGCCATCCCCCGTGGAAGGCTTGAAAACGCCAGCTCCTTGAAAAGGCATCTCCGTTCTCAACTGCCCCGTATAGGGGTTTCGTTAGAACCGTCGAAACTACGCCCCTATGATGAAGACCAGTTCCTTCAACTCTTGATTGGAGCTCTGCGGGGTGGCGAGTGCGGTCAGAAGCCTGAGGAAAAGAATATCATCCTTACGCGGGGCGACATTGACTGCTGGTTTCAGGAACGGGTAAAGAAGAATACGATCGAAATAAGTCATAAGCACAAAGAGATCTACCATCTCACGATCTTCGCCCTAACTGCTGCTCGTCAGATGTGGACAGGTGGTACACAGATGACGCCGACCGAGTTCTCGCGGCGGGGAAAGCGGCGGCCCTTACTGCAGGTCGTTGCCGACCTCTTTACCGGGAAAATCGGGGAAGTGGCGACCCAGCGGCTGGCCCACAACCTGGGATATGAAGTCCAGCCCGACTGGGACTTATCGTCCGAGCGGGAACGCTACCGAAGCGACTTGACGCGGATCGGTCGCGTCGAAGCGGGTCGCCTCTATGATGTTCCCTGGATCATCAGCATAAAATCCAGTGCCTCCCTCACGGGAGCCTGGGCCGAGGCACCCCAAGGAGCTCGCATCGCTCTCTTCTGGAAAGTGGCTTTGCCCGAGGATTTCCTCCTCCGACTTCTCCAATATATCAGTTCTTGGACCAAGCTCATTGAATTCCTGAAGGGACGGGTTGGGCAAGCCGACCCATTTAAGAACTTTCTGCAAAGCCTTCGTCAAATTGAGTCTGGACTGAGCATCCCCTGCTATTTCGAAGGCTTTTACTGGCCTTCGCAGGATACCCTGAGGTCTGCAGGCGACGAGTTGCCGTTTATCGGGGAGGTTCGGGAGTCTAAACATATGTGCCCTACCGGGCAGCTTCAGTGGAGCCAAGAGGAATTCAGACAGCTAATGGAGCAGATTTATCAAGAGGCCAAGGGAGGAGACGGTCGCTGAAGCAATAGCGGGCGGAGGCGTCGCGGCCCTTAGGGCAGGACGTGGATGCGGAACTCGGCCCGGTCGCTCAGGCCGGCCCAGTCCTCGACGTACAGAGTCGCCGTATGCCATCCAGGGGTCGGTTTCTCAGGGGGCCGGAACACGACGGCCTCCCAGTCGGGGTCGTAGTACACCTGCTCGGGGTCGGTCACGGGCGTCCCGTCCCACGTGAAGGCGATCCGGTCTTCCCGGAGGCCGAGGCCGACCTCCTCGACGAACATCCGAACCAGGGGCCACCGATTCCAGTCCCAGGTCAGGGTCCGTTCTCTCTGGATGCGGGGCGGCGCCCGGTCCTCGGCGACGACGACCGTCGCCGGGTGCCACAGGGTCGTCGTCAGGGGCGCCTCGGGGAGGGTCCCGGCCAGGAGCCACCTTTGCCGCTTCGGATGAAACACGAAGAGGCCCAGGGGTTTGGCCCGTCCTTCCGCCGGGGCCTGCCACGTGAGGCGATGGGGGGCCTGGAAGGGGAGTCCGCTCGGCTCCAGACGATAGACCTGAGTCCACGGCACGAGGCCCGACGGGAGGCCCGGTTCAGACGTCGGGATGGCCGTCAAAACAGCCGGCTCCCACAAGCCCCGGGGCGGGATTTCCCATACAAAGCGCTCGAAGTGCCACTTGTGCGACCGTCCCGGGTCCGAGACCTGCAAGGTGTGCCAGGGTCCATAGCGGGCGACCAGGGGCGGTGGGATGCGGGGGACGTCGTCCCAGAGCCACTGGCAGTAACACTCTGTCGGAACGGGGCAGAACCAGTGGGCCTTGGCGAGGTCGTCGGCCGAAGCCGCCGAATGCACATAGGCCGACGGGGCCCGTAGGACAGCCCCCTGCCAAGTCCAAGACCATACCGGCTCGACCGACTCGTCCGGCGCCGTCAGGGCCGGACCGGCCAAGAAGACGCCTCCCAGGAAGGCCGTCGGTAGACGGACGAATTCAGCCGGTCCCCTCGCCCTTCCGGAGAGAGGGGGATTATCGAACCCAAAGGGCGGAGGATGGTCCTTTGAGATCAGCCCATCGGTCCGTCGGACCGGGACGTGAAACTCGGCCCGTCCGCCCTGGCGACTTTCGGCGATGATACTGATTTGATGGAGGCCCGGCGCCAGGTCTAAGGGGCCTTCCAGGCCCTGCTCGACGAGACCCCGGGGCGCCGGCGCCGAGCCCGTGACGCGTAAGACCGGCACCCAGGCCGTCGGTCCCGGCAGGCCCAAGTGATAGACGAAGCCCGTTCGATTCCGGTCGTCAAAGGGGACGGCCCGCGGCCGCCACACGTAGAGGGTCTGACCGTCCAAGCGGACTTCCAGGCGGTCCGGCGTCCGCCGGTAGGGCCGGACCGACGGTTCGAAGACGGCGACGAACAGATCTATGGGTCCCGTCAAGGTAACGGGTCGGGGATACGCATCGACCGCCTTTCGGGGCGAGGGCTCCAGGACGAGGGCATCCGGTCGCCCGTCGAGAAAGGCGTCTGCCCGGGCCGGGACGATCACGATGCCCTGGATGACGGGCCGCTGGCGGTCGTGAGGCGAGCCGACGCCCCAGTCCAGGGGATTCAGGGGCGTCTCCTGGGCGTCCCGGACCTCAAAATGCAGATGGGGACGACCACTGCCCGACTCGCCGGTGTAAGCGATGACCTGGCCGGCCTCGACGGGGACCGGGTCGTCCAGGAAGACGTCGCCGACGAAGAGACGCCCCGTCCGCTGGCGGAGCCGACGGACGTAGTCTTCCAAGTGGAGGCGTTCATTCTCGAAGCGGTCCAGGTGGGCATAGACGGTCGTGAAGCCGTCCGGATGCTTTACGTAGAGGGCACGCCCGTAGCCGAAGCGGTCGACCCGCAGGCGCACGATGGCGCCGGCCTTCCAGACGCGAACGGGCAGGCCGATCCGGAGATTCGTGCTGAAGTCCAGGCCCGTATGCACGCGACCGTCCCACCGGTAGTCTCCGAAATGGGCCGTGACCCCGTAGTCTTGCGGGATAGGCCACCACCCCGGGACAGCCATCGGTCCGCCCGTCTCCTCACGGTTCGTCCCCGCAGGTCCGGGCAGAGGCGGGACTCCGCCCGCAGGCCCCCAGAGACTCAAAAAGCCGAGCAGGATGGCCCATCGAAGGTGCTTCATGAGCCGATCTCGTCCATGACTTCTGAGACCGGTACGGCATGAATTTGGCCGAGGTGAATCCGGTACACGGCGTCACACCGGCGGGCCAAGTGTCGGTTGTGCGTCGCCACGACGAGGGTCGCCCGATGCTGCCGGACCAATCGAAACATCAGGTCGAAGACCTCGTCGGCCGTCCTCTCATCCAGGTTCCCCGTCGGTTCGTCGGCCAGGATCAACGCCGGCTCCATGACGAGGGCCCGGGCGATGGCGACCCGCTGGGCCTCCCCGCCGGACAGCTCGGCCGGATAGTGGTGCCGGCGGTCGGCCAGACCGACGGCGGCGAGCCACCGTTCGGCTCGTTCGTAAGCTTCCGACGCCGAGAGGCCGGCGATCCGGCACCGGAGGACGACGTTCTCCAGGGCCGTCAATTCCTCGATCAGGAAGTGATGTTGATAGACGAAGCCCATCCGTTCGTTGCGGAACTGAAGGAGCTCCGCCGGTGCCATGGCGTGGACGGGTCGGCCGTCGACCCAGACCTCGCCGGCGTCGGGCACTTCCAGACCGGCCAGGAGGTGCAGAAACGTCGTCTTCCCGGCGCCCGAGGGGCCCATGACGGCGACGGCCATGCCCGGCGTCGGGACCTCCCAATCCACGCCCCGGAGGACCTCGATGAGGCCCGTCCGGTGCCGATACGACTTCCACAGCCGAACGACGCGAATCCAACTCATCCGACATGCCTGACGGAGCGAGGCCCGCTAATGATGCAGGATGCAAGATGCGGGATGCAAGATACGTTAGACTTTGGATCGACTGCGTGCTACCATTAGGATGCCATAGGACGTCACCGGCTCGCTGAAGCGTATCGGGGGCGCTGGCATGTCGCCTAAAGTCCTTGTCGCCCACTACGACCCCCGGGTCCGCCAGCGGCTCCGGGGACTCCTGGAACGCTGGGGCCTTCAAGTCTCGGAAGCCGCCGACGGTCTGTCGGCCGTCGAGCAGGCCCGGCAGGCCCGGCCGGACTTGATCCTTCTGTATGCGCCCCTCCCCCGGCTGAATGCCCCGGAAGCCTGTCAGCAGATTCGGCAACTGCCTGGTTTCCAAACGACGCCGGTCGTCATCTTCTCCGACGTGTATCGGGGCGTTCAGGTTCGAAACGTCATCCTGCGCCGCTTCGGGGCGACCGACCTGGTCGAGTGGCCGATGGCCGAGGAGGTCCTCCGTCAGAGGGTCTCGGAGTGGCTGGCCGGGTCGGCATCGCCGACGGTCGCCGTCGCCCGGCCGGCGGAAGAAGCCGGCCTGGACCCGGAGCTGGAGAGGGAGCTCCGGACCCTCTTGGCCCAGTGGGAGGCGCCGCCGGAGGCGACGCAGGCCCTCACGCCGGCCGAGTCCCTGCCGACGGTCCCGGCCGCCCCGCCGGAGGTCCTTCGGGAGGTCCTCCCGGAGGTCGAAGAGGTCATCACGGACCTGGCGGCCGAGGAGACCCTGCTCTTGGAGGAAGCGCCCGAAGTCCCGGGGACGACCCCGCCGTCGGAGGCGGTGGACGAGCGTCAAATTGTCCAGGAGGTCCAACGCATCCTTCAGGAGACCGTGGGCGGCGGGGAGGGGCCGTCCCCGGCGGCGCCGACCGTGCTGGTGGAAAAGCCGGCACCGGGTCCGGTCGGGGAGGTCGAGGGGACGCCCTTTGGGCCGTATGTCCTTCTCAAGCGGGTCGCCACGGGGGGGATGGCGGAGCTCTTTGTGGCCAAGAAGCGGGGCGTCGAGGGCTTTGAGAAGACGCTGGCCATCAAGCGGATCTTGCCCCATTTATCCGATAACAAAGAATTCATCACAATGTTTATCGATGAAGCGAAAGTGGCGGCCCGACTGACCCACCCGAACATCGTCCAGATCTTCGACATGGGCCGCATCGACGGCGACTACTACATCGCCATGGAGTACGTCCCCGGCAAGGACCTCCGGGCCGTCCTCCGCCGGGCCCAAGAGGCCCAACGCCCGGTCCCCGTCGAGATCGCCGTGATCGTGGCGATCCACCTGTGCGCCGCCCTGGATTACGCCCACCGCGCCCGGGACGACCAGGGGCGCCCCCTCCACATCGTCCACCGGGACGTGTCCCCGCCGAACGTCCTCATCAGCTATGACGGCGACATCAAGCTGACCGACTTTGGCGTCGCCAAGGCCGCCGTGAAGATGCACATCACGCTCAGCGGTGCCCTCAAGGGAAAAGTCCTCTACATGGCCCCTGAGCAGGCGAATCTCCAGCCCGTCGACGCCCGTTCGGACATCTACTCGCTGGGCGTCGTCCTCTACGAAATGCTGGCGGGCCGGAATCCCTTCTATGACAGGGGCGACACGGAGCTGACCATCCTGGAAAAGGTCCGCCAGGGGCGGGTCCCGCCGATTCGGACGTTCCGGCCCGACGTCCCCGAGACACTGGCCCAGATCCTGGAGAAGGCCCTTCAGCCGGACCCGGCTCGCCGTTACGAGACGGCCCGGGAGCTTCAGCGAGACCTGGAGGACTTTCTGGTCCAGCGGGGCGTCCCCAATTCGACCCTGTACGTCGCCCGTTTCATCCGGGAGCTCTTTCCTGAGGAAGCGGGTCCCGTCGATGAGATTCGAGAGAAGCTCCGGCACCTCCCCCGCATCGAATTGCGGACTCCGCCGGCGGCCGTCGAGGCCCCGTCTGAGGCGGCGCCGACCGTTCTCGTGGAGACGCCGGTCCCGCCATCCCTGCCGGTCTCGGCGGAGGCCGCCCCGCCGACCGGGGTCGGTGCCCGAAGCTTTGAAGAGATCGCCTATCCGATGGTGACCCCGAAGCGGCGTCGGCCGACGGCACTATTTGTATTTCTACTCGTGGGCCTTTTTGTCGTCATCGCCGGCGCCATCACGGGGATCGTCCTCCGGCAGACTTCGGTTCGAAGCCGGCCGGCGACGCCGGTCGTCCCGGTGTCACCCCCGCCGGCGCCGTCCGAGCCGACGCGCCCCGAGACGCCGCCGGCGCTGGAGCCAGCACCGACCGTGAGTTCGGAAGCGCCCGCGCCCTCGACGACGCCTGTCCCCGAGACGCCGGCACCGACGGTCCCTGCGGAAGCGGAGGCGCCGGCGCCGTCCCCGCCACGCCCACCGGCGAAGGCCCCGGCCCCGCCGACTTCACCGATGAAGGCTCCAGAAGTGTCGGCCTCGACCCCACCCGCTCAGGCGCCACCCCGAGAAACGGCTCGACCGTCCGAGAAAACCCCGACGAAGCCGGCCCCGCCGCCCGGACCGACCAAGGTCCCTGAGGTGCCGCCGACATCCCATCCGTCGCCGCCGCCCGAGGCCCCGTCGCCCGAGACGGCTGTCGAGACGAAGGCCCCGGCCCCGCCGACTCCGCCAGCGGAGGCGCCTCGTGTCCGACCGGGCGACCTGGTCGAGACGCCGGATGAGCCGCCGGCTCTTCTGAAGAGAGCCCCGGCCGATTTCCCCGCCCTGGCCCGGTCTCAACGTCTCTCCGACACCGTCATCATCCGGGTCCTCGTGGACGAACGGGGGAGCGTGGTCGATGCGCAGGTCTTGCGGTATAAGTATGCCATCTTGCGGGATGCGGCCCTGGAAGCCGTCCGCAAGTATACCTTCCGGCCGGCCCGTCATCAGGGCGTCCCCGTGAAGAGCTGGTACACGGTCTCCGTCATCTTCCAGCCGTAGGCGTCGGTCTCCAGCCGCCTTTCCGGTCATCACCCCCGTGGCTGGACAAGAAGCCGGCCTTCCTTAGAATAGGGGCATTCTCGGAGGGGCCTGAGCATCGGAGAAGGTCCAGAAACCCGAAGGGGAGGCCTATGCATGGCATTCTTTCAGCGCAATGAGGTACCGACGGGACCCTCGATCCCCGAGGGCCTGTGGGTGAAGTGTCCCCAATGCCAGCAGATCGTCTGGCACCGGGAGGTCGAGCGGAACCTCCACGTTTGCCCCAAGTGCAACTACCATTTCCGCTTGCGGGCCCGCGACCGGATGGCCCTGCTGTTCGACGACGGGGTCTATCAGTCGCTGTTCACCGAGCTGAAGACGGCCGACCCACTGCAATTTCGGGACCGCCGGCGCTACACGGAGCGCTTGAAGCAGGCGTGGGACACGGTCGGGACCGAGGATGCCATCTGTGTGGCCGAGGGGACGCTCGGCGGGTTTCCCGTCATCCTCGGCGTGATGGAGTTTGACTTCATCGGTGGGAGCATGGGCGCCGTCGTAGGGGAGAAGGTCGCCCGGGCGGCCGAGCGGGCCATCGAGAAGCGGCGGGCCCTCATCCTGGTCTCCTGCTCGGGCGGTGCCCGCATGATGGAGGGGATTCTCTCCCTAATGCAGATGGCGAAGGTGTCGGCCGCCCTGGGCCGGCTGGCGGCGGCCCGGATCCCTTACATTTCCGTCATGACGGACCCCACGACGGGCGGCGTGACGGCCAGCTTCGCTATGCTGGGGGATGTCCATTTGGCCGAGCCCGGGGCGCTCATCGGGTTTGCGGGTCCTCGGGTCATCGAGCAGACGATCCGGCAACAGCTCCCGGAGGGCTTCCAGCGGGCCGAGTTTCTGCTGGAGCACGGGATGCTGGACATGGTCGTGCATCGCAAACACCTTCGAAACGTACTCATTCGACTCTTGCGTTTTCTGTGGAACCCAGCCGTCCATGAATCCGTGGCAGACGCTACCTCATGATTGGTCGGCCACGCCGGTCCGCCTGGGGCTTCACCGCATTCGGCACCTGGTCGATGCCTTAAGCCTGCGGCCCTGGCCGTTCACGGCGGTCCTCGTGACGGGCACGAACGGGAAGGGCTCGACGTGTGCCTTCCTGCACGAAATCCTCCGGGCCCACGGCGTCTTGAGTGGGCTCTACACGTCGCCCCACCTCCAACGGCCGGAGGAGCGGGTCCGCCTCGGGGACACCGAGGTCTCGTCGGAAGAGCTGGAGACGACCTGGCGTCGTGTCGTCGCCCTGTGCGAGCAGGAACTTCAGGCCGGTCGACTCGATGAGCCGCCGACGTTCTTCGAGATCTTGACGGCAGTGGCCTTCGACATCTTCGCCCGCCATCGGGTCACGGTCGCTGTCCTGGAGATCGGGATGGGCGGCCGCTACGACGCCACCAACGTCGTGGACCCGGCGGTCTCCGTCATCACCCACATCGATTACGACCATGAAAACTTTCTGGGCCATCGGCTGATCGACATCGCCGAGGAGAAGTTCGGCATCGCCCGGCCCGGCGTCCCCCTCGTCACGGGGGAGCGGCGGCACTGGCTGTTGCGCTCGTGGGCCCGGCGTCTTGAGGCCTGGGGGTCGCCCTTCGTACCGGTGTACACCCGGACGGTCTGGGAGGCCCGGCACCGATGGGGCCACTACCGCCTGCGGGCCGAGGCGCCCGAGTGGTCCCTGCCGTGGACGTCCCTGGCGTTGGCCGGAGGCCATCAGGTCGAAAACGCCCTTCTGGCCGTCTGGGGGGCCTATTTCTGGTTTCAACGGCAGGGCCAGGCCCTGGACATGGCCCGCGTGCAATCGGCCCTGCAACGTACGGTCTGGCCGGGTCGTCTGGAGTGGTGGTGTCATCCCCAGGCCCCGCCGGTCCTGCTGGACGGGGCCCACAACCGGGACGGCATCCGGCGGTGCGTCGAGTACCTGCGGCTTCAGCCCTACGACCGGTGGGCGATTCTCTTCGGTTGTATGCAGGACAAGCCGTGGGTCGACATGCTCCGGCTTCTTCAGCCCCTGGGCGACCGGTGGGCCTGGACGCCCGTACCCGGCTCGGAGCGGTCCTGGGTGCCAGCCCAGCATACAGATTACTTACGGGCGCTGGGGTTTCAGGACGGGGACGTCTTGGAACCCCCGGCGATTCCTGACTTCCTGAAGAGTGCCCGGACGCCCGTCCTCGTCGTCGGGTCCCTGTACCTGGTCGGATGGGTCCGAGCCCGATTGCCTGAACTCGGCTACCGAAGGGTCGTCCATCCAGCGCTTGCCGAAGGGGATGCGGAGTTCGATACTTAAACCAGGCGTGGGATAGGTGTTGGGTATTGGGTGTCTGGCACCCGATACCTGGGACCTGACGCCCGAAACTGACGCAGTCGTGACGTCATGGAGCATGTCACTCAGCGGCGAAAAGACGGTGGTCGGACCGGCCGTTGGGGTCGGATGGCGGGGCTGGGGCTCCTCGTCAGCCTGGTCTCGTCGGTCGGGGCGGCCAAGACCGTCTACTGGCTCTATGTAGATACGCCGATCCACCCGATTGCTCTCCAGTACATCGAGGAAGGCATCCGGGCCGCCGAGGCCGCCGGGGCCGAATGCCTCATCCTCCAGTTGAACACGCCGGGCGGCTTGGTCGAGACGACGGACCGCATCATCCAGCGGATGCTGGCCTCGCGCGTGCCCGTCATCGGTTTTGTCGCCCCGAGCGGGGCCCAGGCGGCGTCGGCGGGCTTTTACATCCTGATGGCGACGGACCTGGCCGCCATGGCGCCCGGGACGCGCACGGGGGCGGCGACGCCGATCTTAAGCGGCGGCGGGGGATCTCAGGAAAACGAAGACGTGAAGACGCTTCGGCGGAAGGCCCAGAACGACTTGATCGCCCTGATGCGGAGCCTGACCCAGCGGCGGGGTCGGAACGTGGAGCTGGCCGTCCAGGCCATCACCGAGGCCCGCTCCTTCGACGAGGAGGAGGCCCTTCGGCAGAAGCTGATCGAGCTGATCGCCCGGGACCGAGCGGACCTCCTGAAGAAGCTGGACGGCCGGACGGTCGTCACTTGGACGGGGGAACGGCGGCGGCTCGAGACGGGGTCGGCGGCCGTGGCCGAATATCCGATGAGCCTGCGGCATCGCATCTTGAGCTTCCTGATGGACCCCCGGGTCGTTTACATCCTGCTGGTCCTGGGGATGCTGGGTCTCTACATCGAGATGACCCATCCGGGCCTCATCCTGCCGGGGGTCGTCGGCGCCGTGTGCCTGATCCTGGCCCTGGCCAGCACGCAGGTCCTGCCCGTCAACTGGGCGGGCGTCCTCCTGATCGCTTTGGCGTTCTTGCTGTTCCTGCTGGAGTTGAAGGTCGTCAGCTACGGCCTTCTCACGCTGGGCGGGATCCTGCTCCTGATCCTGGGGGGTATGACGCTGTCTCGGTCGCCGGCCGAATGGGCCGTCTCCCGGACCTTCTTGATGGCCTTCGCCGGCGCCGTCGGGGCGGCCGTCGCCCTGGTCATCTGGTACATCGTCCGGGCCTTCCGGCACCCGCCGGCGACCGGCCAGGAGAGCCTCCAGGGCCAGACCGGATGGGCCGAGACGGACCTTGAGCCGGGCAACGTGGGGTGGGTCTTTGCCGACGGTACGCTCTGGCGGGCGACGACGTCGACGTCGATCCCCAAGGGCCAGCCCGTTCGGATCGTACGGGTCCGGGGCGGGATGACCTTGGAAGTCGAGCCCCTGTCGCCGTCGGGTTTGAAGTCCCCTTCGGATTCATGATAAGATGAAGGAGACGGGACCCGGCCGGAGCCCCTTGTCCGGTCGGGTCGGAGGTCTCCGATGGTCGTCGCTTACATTTATATTCTCTTTTTCGCCCTCGCCTTTCTGCTCATCCTCATCCGGTCGGCCGTATTCATCCTGCGGGAGTATGAGCGAGGGGTCGTGTTCCGCCTGGGCCGACTCTTGCCCCACGTGCGGGGTCCCGGCCTGGTCCTCATCATCCCCTTCGTCGACCGCCTGATCCGGGTCGACTTGCGGGTCCAGGTCCATGACGTCCCGCCGCAGGACATCATCACGCGGGACAACGTCAGCGTGAAGGTCAATGCCGTCGTCTACTACCGCGTGTTCGACCCCAAGAACGCCATCGTCCAGGTCGAAAACTATCAGTATGCGACGTCCCAGTTAGCCCAGACGACCCTCCGAAGCGTATTGGGCGAAGTCGAGTTGGATGAACTCCTTTCCCAACGGGAGAAGCTGAACCTCAAACTTCAGCAGATCCTGGACCGACATACGGACCCCTGGGGTGTGAAAGTCACCTTGGTCGAGCTGAAGCACGTCGACCTCCCCCAGACGATGCAACGGGCGATGGCCCGACAGGCGGAAGCCGAGCGGGAACGCCGTGCCAAGGTCATTCACGCCGAGGGCGAGCTCCAGGCCTCCCGGATGCTTCAGGAGGCGGCCTCCATCATGGCTCAACAGCCGATGACCCTCCAGCTCCGCTACCTCCAGACACTGACCGAGATCGCCTCGGAGCGAAACTCGACGGTCGTGTTCCCTATCCCCTTGGACCTGATCACGCCCTTCATCCCCGCGGCTTGGCGGGCGGCGGCGAACCCCTCCCCACGAGGCGACGCGCATGAAGGTCTTCCTCCTGGCCCTGCCGGATCCTGAACAGCGGTCCCGGATCGGCTCGACCCTCTTGGAAGAGACAAACTGCGCCGTCGAGATCGTGGAAGACGAAGAGGCGGCCTTTCGGTGGATGCATACGAACGGGGTCGACTTGGCCCTGACCCACACGGCCGTCATCCGAAATCCCCGCCAGTGGGTTCAGCTCATCAAGTCGGACCGCTCGACGGGGTACTGGATCGTCATCGGCCCCGGCCGGGTCGAGGCGGCCGTCGACTGGATGCGGATGGGGGCCGACTACTACATCGATGAGACGACCCAGGCCGACGAGGTGATCCGGATCCTGCGCTCCATCTGGCAGACGCCGCCCCGGCCCTGGGTGTACACGACGCGGACCGAACAGACGCTTCTCCAAGTCATTCGGGAGATCAGCCGCTCCCTGGACGATTTCGAGAAGCTCCTGAACCTCGTCATCGACGTGGCGATGGAAATCGGCCAGGCCGACTACGGGTCCCTCCTGCTGTATCATCCGCAGACGGCCCGCCTGGAGATCGCTCAGCAACGGGGTCACAGCGGTCCCGCTGACGTCACGTGGGGCCTCCTGGGCCTGAACCTGGCGACTCTGGACGAATGGTTCCAGACGGACGCCCCCGTCTTCCTGGCGACGCCGAACGCCTACCACGAAAAAGCCGAATCGCCCCGGCCGGAGATCCGGTCCCTCTTGGCCCTCCCGATCCACGCCGGGACCCGGCCCGTCGGGGGCCTCCTGCTGGCCAAGACGTTTCAGCTTCCCGGCAATTTCACCCAGAACACCGTCCAGGTCCTGCAGACCTTCGCCAGCGACCTGGGGCCCGTCTTGCGGAATGCCCTCCTGCAGGTCCAGACCCAGGAGCTAAACTTCAAGGACGACCTCACGGACGCGTACAACCGACGGTACTTCGAGCACTTCCTCCAGGAGGAAATCCGCCGCTCGGAGCGGTTCGGTGCCCGCCTGTCCATCATCTTCGTCGACTTAGACAACCTCAAGGCGGTCAACGAAAAATACGGCCACATGATGGGGAGCAAGACCCTCCAGGAGGTCGCCCACCGGATGATCCTGGCCGTGCGCGGCTCGGACCGGGTCGTCCGCTACGGAGGCGACGAGTTCTGCGTCATCCTCCCCGAGACGGATACCCAGGGCGCCCTCCAGGTCGCCGAACGCCTGCGGCACGAAATCGCCAGCCGCCCGTTCCTGACGGGTGACGGCCTGGACGTTCACCTGACGGCCAGCTTCGGCGTCGCCACCTATCCGACCCATGGCCTGACGAAAGAAGACCTCGTTCAAGCCGCCGACCGGGCCATGTACGAGGTCAAGAGTACGACAAAAAACGGCATCCGCGTGGCCAGCCCCTTCCCCACGCGGACGGTGCGGAGCCCATGAATCCCTTCGAGGCTTGGCAGACCGAGGAACGCCTCGCCTTCCGGGGCACCCTCGAGGAACGCAACCTGGGCGACGTCCTCGTCCAGATGTGGCGGGAACGCATGACGGGCATCGTGGCCGCCGAGATTCCCACGGCCCACCGGGCCTTTCTCGTCCGGGAGGGACATCTGGCCTTTGCCTACTCGGACGACCCCGACGACCGCCTCGGCGAAGTCCTCCTCCAGCAAGGCCGCATCGACCTCATTCAACTCGATACCGCCACGCGTCAGATGACCCAGAGTCAGAAAAAACTGGGGACCATCCTGATCGAGATGGGGATCCTGGCGGCCGAGGAGCTCACCGAAGCCCTCGCCCTCCAGGTCCGGGCCATCCTCTACGACACGATGAACGCCCGGACCGGGACCTACAGCGCGTTCTGGATGGAAGAGGACGAAACCGTCCCGGGGATCCCGGACTTAAAGATCAACACGCCGGCCGCCGTCTTCGACGGTGCCCGCCGCGTCCAGCGCTGGTCGGTCATCCATCGGGGTCTCCCGCCCCTGGACGCCATCCCGGTCACGACGCCGAAGGAGACCTGGAGCGGCATCGCCGTCACCCTTTCCCCCGAGGAAAATCACGTCCTCAGCCTGTGTACCGGTAACTTCTCGATTAAGACCATCTGTAGCCTGAGCTATCTCAACAGCTTCGATACGGCCCGCCTGCTATGGGCCCTCCGACTCGTGGGCCTGATCGAATTCCGCTCCATGGCCCGGCCGGCGACGGCCTCAAGTCCCACGATCAGCATTCCGGCGTCTCTCGGATTCACCCCGCCCCTCGGGATCACGCCGCCGGCCGGAATGACCCTGATGAACCACCCCGAGTACCAGGACTACATGCTTCAGGAACTCCTCCAGCGTTACAACAACATGTACCAAGAGGTCGTCGAGACCCTCAGCCGGTCGATACCCGAAGACGACCTCCATCAGTTCCTGGAAGCGACCCTCGCGCCCATTCGGGCCGCCCTGCCCCATCGGATGAAAGACGTCCACATCAACGCCTATGGCGAAATCGATTACGACACCTTCGTCCGAAACTTCGCCAACATCGACTTTGAGACCAAGATCCGCGAGATGTCCAGCGTGTTAGAAGACATCCTCTACAGCCTCATCTATAGCCTGGATCAAGTCCTTCCCCCCGAACAGGCTCAGCAGGTCCAACAGCGCATCCTGGCCAAACACCGGGGCACCTCTTAGCCGCCTGTACGTGATGCTTCGGAACGCCGGCAGTCATGCCGGCGCCAGCCCTACGGCGCCGGCCGTGATGCTGGCGTCTCGTCACTTCTGTGCGACTTATCCAGAGCCTTTCGGTTCGTGAGAATGGTGTCGGAATAACCTTTCCCAACGCCCGGGAAGCACGATGTTTTAAGCATTTGGCAGATGGGCCGTCGGCAGATAGGCAGGTTGGCCGATGGGCAGTCGGGCGACGGGCGTCTATCCTCGGAACAGCGGCCATCATGCCGGTGGCTTCCGTAGAGAGCCCGCCGTCATGTGGGCGTCCTCCTCATGAACCGCCCGTCATGGCCGGGTCATCCGGAGGAAGCTTGAAACATCGAGATCGGCGGGCCATCGTCTTCCCGGAGGGGAACCGCATTTCTCCCAACCGAACGACTCGGATAGAGAAGTGGAGAAGAGGCAGGTGGACGCGAGAACCGGTCTCTTCCGATAGGGGAGATCGCCGTGTCGGAGAGAGGAGCCACGAGCGAACGATACGCCGTCGAAGGGGACCCGACGACCCACAGAGACCAACGTCGTAGGAACTTCCCTCCCGTACGGTCGTCGATGGCGCCACCTGCCATTTCCTCCATATGGGCCCGTAAGGCCGACGGTCTGTCGACCGAGGCCTTACTTCTTGCCCTTCTTGGTCGTCTTCTTGGCGGTCGTCTTCTTCTTGGCGGTCGTGCGTTTCGCCGTGGTCTTGCGGGCTGCAGGCATCGGACACCTCCACAAGGGATTTCATCCTATTATACAACCTTTATGGATATGATGCAACCCTACTACAACATCTGGGGTCTGCCAGGGCGGGATCGGACAAAACGCATTCCAGAGCGGGACGGACGGGACGAAGCGGCGCATGGGTCATCCGCCCTGCGTCCGGACCGAACGGCTCCGTCACGCCTCGTCCCCGGAGGTCGATGACGGCGGGGTCGTCGGAGAGGCTGGAGAACGGCGGACTTTATGGAGGCGGTCGCGAACCCACCGGGGGGGTTGAATCCCCAGGAGATAGAGGCCCAAGACGATCAGGAGGATCCCCTGGAGGACCGGCAGGAACAGGCCGGCGATGCCGGCCAAGAGGACGATGACGCCGAGGATGCGTCGCAAAGTTTGGAGGACGACCTTTTTCATCGTATGCCCCCGGGGCGCGGCCATTGGATTCATTCGGCAGTCCGGCCATAGGGTCATCCGGCGACTGAGCCGACCCAGCGAACGGCCGGACTCCCGAACTCCCGAAGGACGCCGGACCCCACGCCGGCGAGTGGGGCTGGGATTCCTATTCCGCATGCCGAAACTCGCATGGCTTCCCCTGTGACCTCCACCCCAGGGCCGCCTCGATGGCCAAGCGCACGACGTCGGCCGTTTCAGGGAGTCGAACCCGGAGGCTTCCGTCGGCCTCGACGGCGACGATCTGACCCCGACGGAGGCGGCCCTGCACACGCAAGTAGGCCGTCTGACCGGGTTGCCACCGAGCTTTCCGGAACCACTCTTGGAGCAGGGCCGTCGCATAGCCCGCTTGCCAGAGGCGTTCGGCCTGCGCCAGGGCGTCCACGACGGCGATGACCAAATCCGTCCGGTCCCACCGACGGCCCGTGGCTTCTTCAAGACTGATCGGCCGGACCTCCATCGAAGACGGCCACTCGGTCGCATGGACGTTCAGACCGATGCCCACGACGATCCCCTGAGGTCGGGACCCAGTATACAGCAGTTCGGTCAGGAATCCGGCCAGCTTCCGGCCCTGGATCCATAAGTCGTTCGGCCATTTGGCCTCGATGTCGGGCAAGTCCTTGTCCAGGACGCCGGCCACGGCCCAGGCGGCGGCGAAATGCCAGAACACGCCGGCGGCCGGGAGGTCGGTCGCCCGGACGACCCAACTCATGTAGATACTGACACCGGGCGGGGAGTACCAGGTTCGACCGAAGCGGCCCCGGCCGGCCGTCTGGGCGTCGGCCAAAAGGACGGACCCGTGCGGGGTCTCGGCGAAAATGCGTTTCGCCCATTGGTTCGTCGAGTCGACGGCCGCCGCATAATGGAGGGCCGCCGCGCATCCATGAGACCGGACGTGCCGCCGGAGCCGGTCCACGTCGTAGTCCGAAGGGTGGGCGCTCATCCCCATATCGGCCGTCCGGGCGTCCGGCAGTGGGCCGACTTAACCCCATCCGCTTTGTCATCTTATATTCTTTGGGAATCCGGACGTCCGGGAACCCGGGAAATTCGTCACGAAGTGGCCGAGCTCCCAAACGGCCGGGTTCCTGAATGGCCGAAAAGATTGAATTGCAAGCGATCTCATAAATCCGACCATAGACCCCAGACCATAGACCGGCTCAGGCCCGGGGGGCTATGGTCCATGGTCCGTGGTCTATGGTCTGGGGTCGGACGTCGAGGGTCCGATCCCGGTCCCGTCGGATTTATGAGACCAATCCTAATAAAGTACTACTCATGAGGTTTGCCCCTGCCTTTGCCTTTGGCTTTGCCCGGCGGGCCGGCCCCCTTGCCCTTTCCCGGGCCGTGCTCTTTGGCCCGAACCCAAACGGTGAAGTCCGGCGTCCGGGCGAGCTCGGCCACGACGGTGCTTTCCGGGACCCCGTAGACCTGGGCGGCGATCTTGACGTTCACGAAGCGGATCAATTCGTCATCCGTCAGCCGCAGGACGACCCGCTGGCCCTTCTTTCGTTGGGCCCAGTACCCCCAGGCTTTTCCGTAGGGCGGCCCGTAGTCCCGGTCGACGACGACCACGACGACGTCGACCGGCAGGCGAAGGGCGACCAGGATGTCAAACCAGGCCATGCCCCGTCGTCGCATGGCGATGATTTCCTCGACAGGTCGGCGACTGACGTGGGCCAGGTAGAGGGCACAGCCGATTTCTTCATCCCGGGTCGTGCCGAGTTGGGCGCCGATGGAGAGGACGAAGTGGGCGTCCCGATCGACAAATCGGGCGTACAGTCCGATGACGGCCTCGTCCAAGGCCTGAATCGGTTTCGGGACGAGGCCGGCCAGGACCAAGCCGATCCCGATCCAGAGGCGGCGATTCCGCATGGTGCACCTCTCGGTTAGCAAAGCCGTTTGGGAGGTGAGAAGTGCGATGGGAAGCGGAAAGGGCACCTCCACGAAAGCATGATGTTTCAAGCATTCGGCAGATGGGCAGTCGGCAGATAGGCAGGTTGGCAGATGGGCAGTCGCCCGACTTGCCGACCTGCCCATCTGCCGAATGCTTGAAACATCGTGCTTTCCGGGGAATGGGAAAGATTGTCCTGACGCCATTCTCATGAACCGAACAACTCTGTTAGGTAGTAAGATTACCTGCAGACAGCGGCAAAGTCACGATGAATTCAGTCCCGGCCCCCAAGGTCGAACGGACTTGGACCTGGCCGCCGTGGCGGAGGACGATGTGTTTGACGATACTGAGGCCCAGGCCCGAGCCGGGCACACCCATCTGGACGGCCCAGCGGCCCCGAAAAAATCGGTCGAAGATGCGGGCCTGTTCGTCCGGCGGGATGCCGGGGCCCTCGTCCCGGACGGTCAGGACGGCTTGGCCGTCCTGGCGAGCGAGACGGACCCACACCCGCTGGCCGTACATGGAAAACTTCAGGGCGTTGTCCAGGAGGTTGACACAGAGGGTCTCGAGCCACTGAGGCCATCCCCGGACGCAGACATCCGGGGCGATATCGGCCCGGATCGTGACGCCCTTGGACCGATAGGACGCTTCGAGGTCTCGGACGACGCGGTGGAGGACCTCTGAGAGAGACACGACCTGGGGGGGCTCGACCGGCTCGGGCCGCTCCGTCTGGTAGAGGGCCTCGACGCGTTCGACAAACTGCTGAAGCCGCTGGACCTGCCGTTCGACGATGTCGACGACCTCGGCCCACTCGGGCGGGCTCGGATGCTGGCGGAGGAGCTCGACGGCCTGCGTGAGGGCCGTCACGGGCGTCCGCAAGTCGTGGGTCAGTTGGGCGATGACCTCGGCCTTATACTGGGAGAGGCGGACCTCGACCGAGCGGTTCACGATGAGGAGGGCGACCTGCAGGGGATTCGTCTGGAGGACCCAGGCCGTGGCCTCGTAAGTGTTCCGGTCCTCAGAGCGGTCCCACAGCCACTGGGCGTTCTCGGGGTTTTTCAGGAGGCGCTGGAGGCGTTCCTGCATGAAGGCGTCAAAGTCGGCCATCCAGTAGTATACGGGGCCGGTCGTATCCGATGGGGCGGGGAGGCTCAGGAGTTGTTGAGCGGCCGGGTTCCAAAATGTCAGGCGGCCCTCCGCATCGACGATCAGGAAGGGCGTCCCGAGGTGCCGAAAGATCGCCTGTATCGCTTCCAAGGAGTCGGCCAGCTGCCGGGCCCGACCCTGAAGGGAAGCGACCTGGTCCCGCATGGCGTGGTAAAGAAAATGGAGGGTCGGGAACAAGGGGCCCAAGCGTTGAGGGACGGGACGGACCTTGCGGAGGAGGTCCCGCAAAATCCAGCGGGCGTAGTATCGATACAGAAGCACGCCGACGACGACCCCGATGAGAAGTCCGATCCACAGCATCATGAAGAAGCCTGCAGGGCCTGGCCCATGGGGCCGAAGGGCAATGAGTTGTAACACCGATGGCCTGGGACCGGGGACCCGACATCCGGGACCCGATCCCGCATCTTGCATCCCGTATCCTGCATCTTGTATCCTGCATTTATCATGCGACCGTCCGAGGTCCAGCGCAATGGTCGACATCGCCCGGGTCCGGCGCAAGGCGCGAGCGCAGAAGGCGACGTCCCGGCCGGAATCTCAGGATAGGGCGCAGGCCCCGCCGGAGGCCGTGGAAGGTCCGCCGCCCGCGGAGGCCCCGAAGCCGCCGACGCCGTCCGAGACGCCGCCCACGGCCCCGCCGACGGCGTTGGCCGAGGTCCCGGTCCCAGCGCCGCCGGTCCCCGAGTCTGCCAGTCGGCCTGAGGCTCAAGAAAGCCGGCCGGTGCCGCCCGAGGGTCGACCCGCCGCGCCGGCCCAAATCTTGGCCCGCCTGCTGAAGGGCGCCCCGGCTTTGGGTCGCGGCCCGGTGCGGCCGACGGCGGAGACGGTCGAGTCGGCCGAGGCCCTTCTGGTGTTCTCGCTGGCCGGGGAGTGGTATGCCGTCCCTCTCGCTCAGGTCCGATACATCTGGTCCGTCCGGTGGGTTCAGTCCGTCGAGGAGAAGGCCGCTACCCCGACGGAATCCGTCGAGGTATTCACCCGAGTCCCGGGGGCTCCGCCGGAAGTCCGGGGGGTCATGAGCCTCCGGGGGCGCATGGTCGTGGTCTACGATACCCACCGCCGGTTGGGCCTCCCGCCGCCGGACACGACGCGCCTGTGGATCTTGGTCATCCAGGACGGAGACGACCGGGTCGGACTCTTCATCGAGCGCCAGTCTTACGTATACCGTGTGTCGCCGGAGGCCATCTTACCGCCGCCGTTCCATCTGCCGTCCGAGAAGTCGGAATTCCTGCGGGGCATCGTGCAACACGGCGACCGAGTCATCGGCGTGTTGGACTTGGACCGCTTCCTGGCTCTGTAGG
>BEHN01000032.1 GCA_002898535.1 bacterium HR11 | reverse complement strand
AAGGGACTGCCGTGAGCACGCGGGACGTCCTCCGGGGCCAGGACGAACAGGTCCGGCTCCCGCGTGACTTCCGGCGCCAACTGCACGGCCGCCGGACCCGTCAGGACCTTCCCCCAGACCTTCGCCTCGCAATATCCCCGGAGAAGCCAGTATAGAAAGCCGACTCGGTCCTGATGTTCGGCGGATGCCGGCGAGTACACGACGACTTCCCCGTAGGCGAATTCCCACCGGGCATGTTCCGGGGTCTCTTGGAGGTACCGCTCCAGGGTCCAGCCGCCCAGCCGGACGACGTACGGCTCCTGCACGACCTCCTTCCGTTCGTCGACGACCAGGACCTTCATGAGGGTCTCCGTCCTTTGGGTTGCACGGCCTCTTTCCATGATACATCGGACCCAGGACCATAGACCATAGACCATAGACTTCTTCGTTCCCGTCCTTGAATGCCCAGTTTGCAAGCCGCCATCCCCTACCGTCCCTTCCGGGCCAGGAGCTCCAGGACGGCCTGGACGACGATCTGGAGGTCCAGCCACAGGGACTGGTGCTTGATGTAGTAAAGGTCGTACTCCAGGCGGACCTTGGCGTCTTCGAGGCTGTCGACGTAGTCGTGGTGGATCATCGCCCAGCCGGCCATGCCGGGTTTGACGGCGTGGCGCAGGGGGTAGAAGGGGATGTGCCGGGCCAGTTCGGCTTCAAATTCGGGCCGCTCGGGCCGGGGCCCGACGGCGCTCATGTCGCCCTTCAGGACGTTCCAGAATTGAGGGAACTCGTCGATGCGGAGCTTTCGGAGCCAGCGGCCGACCCGGGTGACCCGGGGGTCGTCGACCCGGGCCCAGACGGGCCGGTCCTCGGCTTCGGCGTCGACCCGCATCGTCCGGAGCTTCCAGATCGTGAAGACCCGACCGCCCCGGCCGACCCGCCGCTGACGGTAAAAGACAGGCCCCGGCGAGTCCAGCCGGATGGCCAGGGCGATGAAGGGCAGGCACGGCAAAAAGAACAGAAGTCCCAGCGTCGCCCCGACGACGTCCATCAGCCGCTTGGCCGCCCGATACAGGGTGCCTGTCCCCCGATGGTTGAGGGGGAGGACAGTCAGCCAGTCGTCGCCGACCCAATCGAGGGGCACGCGGCCGGTCAGGGCTTCGTAGAGCTCGACGGCCGAAGTGATGGCGATGCCCCGGGTATGACACCGGGTCAGGGCATCGGCCAACTCGGGCGTGGGGGCCCCCTGGGTCGCCACGACGACTTCGACGGCCCCCG
Organism: bacterium HR11; assembly: GCA_002898535.1. Taxonomy (NCBI): domain Bacteria; species bacterium HR11. The sequence goes on along the minus strand of BEHN01000032.1, from coordinate 19,005 downwards.
TGCGGGCCACGAGGTCCGGCAGTTCCCGGCTCCGGCCGACGACGGGCAGGGGCCCGACTTTCGGCACTTTTATTTCTTCTATTTCTTCTTCCGGCCGGTCGTCGTCCACGAAGCCGACGGCCCGATAGCCCGCCTGGGGCCGCTCGTGGAGGAGCGCCGCTACGGCGAGACCGGCCTCGCCGGCCCCGACGATGACGACGGGCCGGACCATCGCCGCATGGCCCATCCACCGGGTCCACAGGCGCCGCCAGCCGGCGGTCAAGACGGCCGCCAGCCCGGCCAGCTCCAGGACGACCAGCCGGGGCAGCGACGTCCGGGGCGCCGCAAAGTAGACGGGCAGATAGGCGCCCACCGTCAGGGCCGCCGCCGTCAGCAGGGACCGACTCGAGGCGGGCGACCGGTAAAAAGAGGGCAGGGCATAAGCGCCGCTCAGCCACAGACTGGCCGTCCACAGGGCGACCAGGGCCGGGACCCACAGGACGCGGTCGGCCATCCACGCCGGCGTGACGGCCCCGTGGTCCGACCAGCTCCACAGGGCTAAGGCTCCGACGGCGGCCAGGCCGGCGGCCAAGACGTCTCCCACGGCCGCGATCCACCGGCGCTCCCGGAGGTTCAACGCCCAGGCCCGGGTCTCTGTCCCCACCGCCGCCGTGTCCACGTCATCTACCTCCGATTGGACAGGAAATCGTGACGAGAACGGGCGTCATGTCCTCACGTCCGTCGGAAACCCCATCGGACCAGGCCGGCCAGGAATCCGGCCCCCCAACTCAGGTGGAGGACCGCATACACGACCGGCAGGAGGGGCAGGTACCGCAGGCCCCGCCGGAGGGCCGTCCCAAGGCTTGCCCCGACGTTGGCCACGACGTAAAGGATGGGGACGACGAGGCCCCATCGGCTCCCCGCCGCCCCCAGGCCGGCCGAACCGACCAGGCCCAGGACCAACGCCGGCGGGACCAGATGCCGCCACCGGAGCGACCCCGGATGGACGACCGCCGTCCGGGCCCGCCAGAAGCCGTACCGGACGTACTGCCGGGCCAGCGCGCCCAGCGAAGACCGTACATGATACCAGCACCGGACGTCCGGCGATACCAGGACGCGTCCCCCGGCCCGGCGAAGCCGGTAGTTGAGTTCGTAGTCCTCGTTGACGGCCCACGCCTCGTCGAAGCCCCCCAGGGCCTCCAGCGTCGCCCGCCGCCAGGCGCCCAGGTAGACCGTGTCGGCCCACGTCAGGCGGTCCGCATACCGGAAACGGGCGTCGCCGACGCCGAAGGGACTCGTCAGGGCGACGGCGATGGCCCCGGCGACGTAGCCCCGTCCGACGGCCCGCTGGACGCCCCCGACGTTGGCCGCTTCGGTCGTCTGCAGGAGCTCGACACACTTCCGAATGTAGTCCGGGGCATACACCGTGTGGGCGTCCATCCGGACGATGACGTCGCCCCGGGCCTGCCGCAGGCCGGCGTTCAGGGCCGCCGCCGGAATCCGGCCGGGGTTGTCCAAGAGGCGGATGAAGGGATACCGCCGGGCGTAGTCTTCGAGGACAGCCCGGGTGCCGTCCGTACTCCCGCCGTCGACGACGAGGACCTCCAGGCGGTCCTTCGGGTAGTCGTTGGCGACGACCGAGTCGAGGCACGGCCCGATGAAGGCCGCCTCGTTCCACACGGGCACGACGACCGTCACCAGGGGTAGGTCCATCGGCAGGATGCGGGTCGGTCTTGCCTTAGGAAGTGTCCCGATATCGGGGCTTGCGAAAGGCCAGGATCATCTCACTGCGCAATATATAGCGCGTGACCTCTAACGTAAACCCCTGACCTGCAGGAGGTCGATCAATTCACGACGGGTGTAAGGGGCGATATGCTCGTCGGCATAGCCGCCGGGGGCGAATCGAGGGTATAGGACCTCGATGAATCGCCATTCCCGACGGGCGTAATCAGGTGTGCCCAGGACCAATCGCCCTCCCGGAGCCAGCACTCGGCAAAGCTCGTCGATCACGGCCGGGTCCTTGGGGACGCGCTCGATGACCTCTGAGCACAGGACACAAAGGGCCAAAGCCGGCCGCCGCCCACGACGCCGCCAGTCGAGCCCCCCAGCCGACCAGCGCCAGACCGGCCCCGGCCATGAACTTGCGCATCCCCGGTCGCAGGACCCACCGGGTCGGGACGCCTAACCGGGTGAACTTATGGGCGGCGGCGTAAAGGTCGAGGATCAGCCCCAGCGTCAGGACTTGCAGGCCGGCCAGCGCCGCGACGGCCGCAAACATCAACCCTCTTCCTCATTGTAAGCGGGGATGATGATAGTCGCGTCGATACCCGAGGTCATGGCCAAGACCCTACGGCGGTCCTACACATCGAATCGAACACCTCCTGCAGGCGAGTCGAGGCGATATCATCCAAGACGGCTCGCACGGTCGGCCGGCAGGTCCGTAGGACCGCCAGATTCTTTTCGTTGACGTCCGTGCAGGTGACCTGGTAACCGCCCTGAAGTATGTATCGAGTCAGATGACCGACCCCGGCCCCGACTTCCAGGACCCGCGGCCCCCGAAGGAAGGGTTCCAACTGCTCGTAAATCCAACGGTAGTGGCGGGGGGCCTCTGCCATGAGACGAAGGTTCTGCTCTTCAGGACTGTAGACCCCCGCCCTCCCATGGGGTCGGCCTCCGTCCATCCCAGGAATTCTCTATCGGCCGCTACCATACAGACCCCCGGCCGGAGTGTCAACAGAACCGCCCGTGACTGTTTCAAAACCGCTGGGGGAAAGGTCGGAAAAGCTCATCTCAGCTGGCTGTGGCTCGGACCGGGGGGCGGATTCCAAGAAAAACCGCTCCAGGCCTACATATCTGACCGATTCGTCCACCAAAAATGAAACAGTCACGCCCGCCCGTAACTGTTCCAAAGTCGGTGGGTGGGGTTGAAAAGAAAAATCCCTCCGGCCATAAAGAGGGGGAGTCTTCAGGCCGGAGGGAAGACAAATGCTCAGAGTCAAGATACGGATTCCGGAGGTGGGCGTCCAGCCGGAGGCGGGGCTTGGGAGATGTGGGAAGTGTGGGAGCGGGTCGTGGCTCCGATGGGGGAAGGTGAAGCGGCGGGTGCGGGACGTGGGGGCGGTGGGGGAGACGCTCCGGCGGCGGAAGCCTGCGGGGCGGGTGCGGGTCCTGGGGGTCGATGGGACGGGCGTCCGGTCCGGGGGTCCGACGCGGGGGACGAGGCCGAGACGGGGCGGGCCGTCGAGCGGGGCCTGAAGGCGGTGAAGCGGTGGTTGCGACCCCTGGTGGAGGCCTACGGGGTCGAGGTCATCGAAAGCCGGGACCTGGGGAGTTATCGGAAGGTGGCCTGGGATTGGGGGTTGGAGGAGCGGGCCGGTGTCTTCCACCGGCTCCGGTGGGCCCTGCGGGAACTGCGGGGGCTGGGGGAGGCGGTCGGGCCGGCCGGGGCGGGGATGCGGCCTGGAGGCCGGCGCCGGCGGTCGGCGACAGAGGAGGCGGCGAAGAGTCAGGAAAGCTTCAGGGAGACGTGGGGCCTTGGAACGATGGATGCCCCTTGCCTTCTACGTCGGCCGTCGAACGGCCTTCCCGAACGGCCGAACTCCCGAATGGCCCTTGGCTTGAAAAACCGTCCTTCCCGAAGGGTCGGAAAGGCTGAATCTATGCGGGTTTTCACGAACCGAACGACTCTGATAAGGTGATCGTGACCGTCCCGGAGCCATCGACCTTTGCTACTCGAACCTCAGGGACGACGGGGGATGCTCGGCAGGGAAATGACCATAGGAGGGTCTGTCGATGAGCCGACGGGTCGCCCTGGCCGGATGTTTCGGCTTTCGCAATACCGGGGACGACGCCATCCTGGAAGCGTGGCTCCACGACCTGACGACTTATCTGGAAGACATATCGGTCGTCGTCCTCGGCGGGGACGATGCCTACCTGCGGGAGAGCTTTCCCGAGGTCGCTTTTGTCCCCTGGCGGGACTGGCCCGGGACGGTCCAAGCGGTCGAAGCGGCGGACCTCCTGGTCGTCGCCGGTGGGGGCCTCTTCCACGACTACTGGGCCATGGAACCCGGGACTTTCCTGAAAGCGCCGGCCTGGGTCGGCCCGATGTACTACCTGAGCCTCATCGGTCTGGCCAAGCTGTTCGAGCGGCCTTGCGTCGTGACCGGCGTCGGCATCGGCCCCCTGCGGACCGAGACCGGGCGGGCCTATGTCCGGGAGGTTTTGTCGTGGGCTGACGCCGTCACCGTTCGGGACACGGGCTCCCGAGAAGTCCTTCAGTCGGCCGGTTTTCCGGAGCCAGACCGGGTCGCCGTCACGGCCGACCCGGTCTTCCGCTTGCCCGTCGTCCCCGCCAGAAAGCATCCCGGGCTGGATGAGGCCCTGACGCCGCCGGTGACTCGACCCTTGGTCGGGGTCGCCGTCCGGAACTGGCCGGGGTATCCGCCGCCTGACCAGTGGCTCCCCGAGCTGGCCCAGGCCCTCCAGGGGGTCGTCCGCCGTACGGGTGGGACCGTCCTGTTCTTACCCTTCCAGGCCTATCCCGTGCACCCGCCGACGGACGATGTAGAAGCGGCTCGCGCCGTAAGTCGGCTCATGGGAGAAGCCCGGAACGTCCGGATCGTCGAGCGATACCTGCCGCCCCGTCAGGCCGATGCCCTGGTCGGCGCCTGTGACGTCCTCGTCGCCATGCGGCTCCATGCTGCCGTCCTGGCGCTCCGCCACGGCGTGCCCTGTATCAGCTTGGCCTACGACCCTAAGGTCCGTCACTTGATGGTCGACGCCGGCTTGGACGAATTTTGCTTCGACCTGGGGGACCTTCGCCGGGACGTCCTCGAGCCAGCGATTCTTAATGTCTTGGACCGGCCGGAGGCCTTCCGCCGTCACGCCGGCGCGTATCGGCAGACGGCGGTCCAGCGGACGGCCCTCCACCTCGAGATGGTCCGAAATGCCTTGCAGGGAGACCTGCTTGTCCGTCGCCCCCTGTCCCCCGTCTGGGCTCACTGGGCTCGGCCATACCTGACCCATCCTGCGCGTCCGGAGTCACCCCCGACCTCAGAAGCGGACGACGCCGCGGCCGTCGAGCGGGCGCGGATCCGGGCAGAACTCGACCGCTTCCGGGAAGAGGCCCGCCGATGGGCTTCTATTCAACGAACTCGGGGCTTTCGCCTTCTCTCGATGTACTGGCGGATGACCGACCGAATCCGCTACTATGGACAACGCCTGGTGTCCCGTCTCCGACGGCAGACCGCTCCGGCGCCGGTGTCACCGGTCACCGAAGCTACCCCTATCCCGTCGACTCCTGCGGCCCCGGCCGGGCGGGCCGAGCCGACCCCCGACCCCGCCGGTCCCCGTTCCCGGTCGACCCGCAAAGTCTACCTTATAGCTTACTCTCCCTTTGATCCGACGGGCCAGACCGTCTACCTCGGCGGGGCCGAGCGATACCTGATCGAGCTGACGGCGCTAATCCGAGAGACGGGCTATGAGGTCGAGATCTATCAATCGGCGCAGGGCGACTGGTTCCGGTACTTCTACGACATCCCCGTCTACGGCCTCGACACGGGCGGCCAGACGGGAGCGTTGAACGAGACGATCAACGAGGTCCTTCACCGGCGGGTCGAACCGCCCGACCTCACGGTCTATTTGGACTTTTCGCTGGCGGCGCCGGCGTGCTTTCGGCCTTCCATCGGCATCAGCCACGGCGTCTTTTGGGACGACCCCCGCTTTCAGGGTTCGACCGCCCAAATTTTAGAGAATATAGAAAAAATAACAAGTTGCATTCGGAACTTGGACTGTCTCGTCTCTGTCGATACCAACACGATTCAGTGGGTCCGGACCGTCGCCTACCCCTTGACCGAGAAAATCGTCTACATCCCCAATTTCGTCGACCCCGAGGTCTTCCGTCCGCGTCCCCCGGATTGGCCGAAGGACGACGATACCGTCGTCGTCCTCCATCCCCGCCGCCTTTACCCGCCCCGGGGGTTCGACCTCCTGGAGGCGGTCGTACCCCGACTGGCCGCCCGGTATCCCCACATCGTCTTCGCCTTCGTCGGTCAGGCCCATACCGAGCGGGAACGCCAAGCCGTCGAGGCCCTGGCCGAGGCCTACCCCGGCCGCGTCCGCTGGCGGGTCTTGCCCTTTGAGCGCATGCCGGAGGCTTACTGGGACGCCGACATCACGGTCCTGCCGACCCGCTTCGCCGAGGGCACGTCCCTGGCCTGCCTGGAGGCGATGGCCTGCGGGAACGCCGTCGTCGCGACTCCCGTCGGAGGCCTGACGGACCTCATCCTCGATGGCTACAACGGTCTCCTGGTCGCTCCTCAAGTGGCGGCTCTGGAGACGGCCCTGGAGCGCCTGGTCGAGGAACCCGACCTCCGGACCCGGCTGGGGATACGGGCCCGAGAGACGGCCACGGTCTTCTCCATCGACCGATGGCGCCAGGCCTGGCGCCACGTCCTGCGTCGATTCTTATCGACCTGACAGAGTCGGGTGGATCGGGTCGAGGGGGGTCTGTCGGGCTGTTCGGGTCATGCAGAACGGCCGGGCGGCCATCGCCGGCGGAGTCGGTCTTCCTACGGGGTCGGCTCGCGGTACCGGTGGGGTTCCCAGCGGATGCCCCACTTGGCCTCGAACTTCTGCCGGTTCTGTTCGAAGATACGGCGGTATTCTCGGGCGTCCAGCCGTCGGAAGGCGGCCCCGTGGAAGTGATGGATGAACACGTCCTCGGCGCAGACGACCCGGTAGCCCGCCTGTCGGACCCGCAGAGACAGGTCGTCGTCTTCAAACATCCCGACCTCGAAGCGTTCGTCTAACAGGCCGACTTCGTCCAGGACCCGCCGCGGGGCCATCGCACAAAAGAGGGCCAGCACCTTAATGTCGAAGGCCTGGCCCTCGTAAGTCCGGGCTCGTCCCTCGGCCACGGCTTCCATCTCGGCCAGCGTCGAGTAAGCCACGTCGATCTGGGCCTCGTTGCCGATCGAGTTTGTCACCGGCCCGATCAGTCCGATACGGGGGTCCCGTTCAAGATGTCGCACCAGCCGTCCGACCCATCCCCGGGTCACGACCGTATCGTTGTTTAACAGGACGATGTACTCGCCGGTCGCCGCCTGGATGCCCCGGTTGTTGCCCCGGGCGAAGCCCTCGTTGCGGTCGTTCAGGAGGATGCGGACGTTTTCGTGCTGGCGGGCCAGCGCCTGGAGGTATTCGGGCGTCCCGTCCGTCGAGGCGTTGTCGACGACGATGAGCTCCCAGTTCGGCCACAGGGTGTTTCGAAACAGGCTCTCGATGCAAAGTTTCGTCAGGTGCAGGTTGTTGTACGTCAGGACGATGACGCTGACCCGGGGGTATAGGGCCTCGACGGCGGGTCGGATGCGACCCCACCGCTCCGCCCATGTATTTTGACGGGCAAAGGCCCGTCGGGCTTCCTGACGTTCAGGGCCGTCCTCCCGCAGGGCCTGTTCGATTTTTTCGACCCAATCTCGGGCATCCCGGCCGATGTATACGAGACCCTGTTCAGCGTATGCCAGGAGTTCCGGCAGGGGCGTGGCGACGACAGGCTTGCCGGCGCTCAAGTATTCGTAGAACTTGACCGGGTTCGTCGCCTCCGTTAACTCGTTCAAACGGAAAGGGATGACGGCCACGTCGAAGGCGTGCAGGTAAGCGGGGAGGACCTCATAGGGCTGTTCGCCCGTCAGGTGGACGTTAGGCAGGCCCCGCAGGGGCTTCAGGTCGGCCCCGAAAGTGCTCCCGACCAGGAGGAAACTCCAGTCCGGCCGCCGACGGGCGACCTCGGCGACCAGGTCCGTGTCGAACCACTCGGAGATGGCCCCGTAGTACCCGATGATCGGTCGGCGAAGAGCCGCCACGGTCGGGGGCGGCGGGGCCAGGCTCACGCTGAAGTGGTCCAACTCGCAGGCGTTCGGGACGAGCCGGCAGTTCCGATTCCAGCGCCCCTGGTCTTCGAGCAGGCGGCGGGACGTGACGAGGACGAGGTCGCTGGCTCGGGCCAGACCGGCCTCCTCCTGGAGCATCACCGGGTCATTGGTCGAAAAGCCGGCGTGCTTGTCCATACAGTCGTAAATGATCTTCCACCCGAAGCGTTCCCGGAGTCGGACGGCCAGGGCCCGCCAGAAGGGAAGCTGGACGATGCAGACGGCCTCGGCGATGTGGGCTTCCCACCGGAGGTCGTCCAGGGCCTGGACCCACTGCTCGACGGTCGCATCGTCGGGCCGATGCCGGTAGACGCTCCAATCGGGAGACCCCGGGAGCTGGATTTCAATGACGTTGGGTGCCAAGGTTCGGGTGAGGACCCGGGCACCGCCGCCGGCATCGGCCCGATGAAAGGTCGTCTTCGCGTAAAAAACGCGATGGCCGTTTTGAGCAAACTGGCGGGCTATGTGCTGGGGCCGCTGGAACCGGAAGTCCCAGTCGATGATGGGTAGGACGAGGACGTCGAAGCGCGAAGGCCATGAAGCCGGGCCCGCCTCCGGCCGGACTTCGGGCATCGGCGTCGGGAAGGGCGGACGTCGGAGGACGACCCATTTCAGCCAGCGTCGGAAGGCCGCCGGTAAGAAGGTCCGTCCCAGGCCGTAGAAGCCGGTCATCCACCGGGCATGTCGAGAGCGACGGGCGGGTCGGTCGACGTCAGACGGGGCCAAAGACCTTGAGGTTTCGACGGGTGGCCCTGAGAAACCCGTGGCCCGGGTCACCGGCCGGCGCCAAAGGGCCCGGACCCGCCGGGCTCCCCAGGATAAAAGAGACCACGCCGACCGAAAAGCCCAGCTCAGTAGCCGATAGCGTAGACTCCCCGTGGGGGCGATTTTCGGCCGGAGCCACCAGATGGCCCGTACGAGAAGCCAGGCTTTACTGTGGGTAATCTCGGCCAGGCGGCCCTGCAGGTCTTGGACTTCTCGGTCCCGTTCGGCCAAGCGACCCTGCAGGTCGGCGATAGCCAAACGAAGTTCGATTTGTTTCTCGGCGTCCTCGGCCCGGACCCGGGCGATCAAAGCTTCTAACTCGATGATACGGGCCCGCAAGCGGGCCACTTCGGCTTGCAGGTCCTGTTTCTTGGCATTGGCCGAGACCATGGGATCGACCATCGGCCTTCCCCCCAGTTCATCCCTTGGATTCCGCCGGAACCCAGAAAGTTCGTAGCACGTCCCGCCACCGGACTCGCCAGTCGACGATGTCGAAGGCCCGAACCGTTTCGACGGCCTGAAGACCTAACCGGGTCCGCAAGGCCGGGTCCCCGATCAGGCGTTCAAGGGCCCCGCGAACGGCGGCGGCCGTCGGCTCGATCAGGAGTCCATTATATCCGTCAATGACAAGCTCCGGGAGTCCGCCGACGCGAGTCGCCACGACGGCCTTTCCGCAGGCCATTGCCTCCAGGCAGGCCAGGGACGTGCCCTCCGCGTAGACCGTCGGGAGGACGACGATGTCGGCCGCTCGGTAAACGTCAGGCATCTCGTCGAAGGGTACGGTCCGCCACCGGACCCGTCCCGGAAACTCAGCCATCAGCCGTTCCGCCGCCTGCCGTTCGGCTTCGCCGGCGTGGTCACCGACCAGCTCGACGACGAGATGGGGATGATCCCGGACGAGGTCCGGGATGACCTCGGCCATGAACCAGAAGCCCCGGTCGGCGACGAGGCGCCGGGGGTACAGGACGACGACGCGGCCGTCGTCTTCCCGCTCGCCCGGAAAGTACCGACGTAAGTCGACAAAGTTAGGGATGCGAACGCATTTCTCGGTCAGACGGACGGACACCGTGCGGAGCCAGTTGACCGTATTGGCATCGACAGAGACCAGGACGTCCAAGGCCTCGATAGCCTCTAAGATTCGAGCTCGGTGGAATTGCGCGTGCTCAGGCCTCTGATAGTAGGCCTGGTCCCAGAAGACGCCGTGGCTGATGCCGATGGACGGGGGCAGGGTCGCATGCCCTGCCGTCCAGAAGGCCAGGTGAATCGTCAGGGCCGGGCGGAGCGCTCCGGCCCGATAGAGGGTCGGCTCGATCTCGAAGAAGTTCGCCGCCGGAATGCCGACGACCCGTAAGCCAAAGGCGGACCGCTCCCATCCGCCGCCAGTCGCCATTTGCACGACCTCGACGTCGGCCCCCAGGTCCCGCAGGACACCGGCCAGCTCGATGAGGTAGCGCTCGGCCCCGCCGAAGATGACCCGCTGGCCCGAGGGATCGAAAAACTGGGGGGCGATGACCCGCACGAGGGACGGCACCCGCCGGGCCGAGGCGGCCATGCGGATCGACGTCCGGGCCGCCTCGCCCTCGGCCCACCCGACTGAGCCGGGGGTGATAGATTCGCCGCGGGCTCGGTGGCGGACGGCCTCGAGGACCCGGCGGCGGGCTCCGGTCGGCCAGGGGTCCGGGCCTTGACCCAAGAGCTCCAAGGCCCCGGCCGCACTGCGCTCGAGGTCGGCGGCGACTTCGACCCGTTCGGGCGGACCCCCCAGGTCGATGAGGATTTGCCTCGAGACGGCATCTCGGGCCGTGATCCGTCGAGCGGCCTCGCATACGTCCCGAAGGAGCAGACGACCCGTGTCGCCGATGCCCGGGTCCACGCCGACGGCATACAGCATGACGGGGATGCCCAACTGGGCCGCCAGCCAGGGAACGCCAGCGGCGTAGACAAGCCCCGCATGACGAGGCGTCAGGAGCGTTTCCAGCCCGGAAGTCCCGACGTCGAGGAGGTCCCCCGTCAAGACGACCAGCCGGGCTTCCTCGAGAGCCGTCAGGAGACGGTCCATGTCCGTGTGGAGAAATGACACGACACCGGCCTCGGCCTCCGAGTCGGGAAGGTCTCCGGGGTCGAGGCCGTAGACCGGCGCGACGACCTCGACAGGGTGCGATAATTGCTGGAGGACCTTGACGAGCGTCGTCCACCGAACGTCCGATGCCCGCGTCGGACGTCTCCACAGACCGACGATGAGGACCCGCTTCAAGGCCTTCTCTCCCCCTTCGAGGGGCGGATACATTTTATCAGAGTCGTTCGGTTCGTGAAAACCCGTATGGATTCGGCTTTTCCGACCCTTCGGGAAGGACGGTTTTTCAAGCAAAGGGCAGTTCGGCAGGTGGGCAGGTGGGCAGTTCGGCCGAGCGTCCAAGAAGCCCTGCCATCCAGGGCTCTATCGGCCCAAGGCCGTGGATCGTCACTTCGTTACTCGTCACTTTGAACCAGTCTCATAAATCCGACGGGACCAGGATCGGACCCTCGACATCCGACCCCAGACCATGGACCATAGACCCCTGGGCCCAAGCAGGTCCATGGTCTGTGGTCTATGGTCGGATTTATGAGATCGCCTGTTTGAAAAATCGTGCTTCCCGGGCGATGGAAAAGGCCGTCCCGACGCCATTCTCACGGACCGAACGGCTCTGATAGCATACACCTCCAGCTCTCGGCTTCGTGAGAGCGCTGATGGGATCAGCCCTTCGGACCCCTCGAGAAAGACGGTCTTTCAAGCATCGGCAGATAGGCCGGTAGGGCCCCGCTCGCCCGAGCGGGGCCGGGATCTGACATTTCGACGGAGTAAATTCTCGTATCACACACCTCCAGCTCCCGGGGCATCAGGGGTGGATACGTCTCAAAGCGCCATCGGAAGCGCCCGACCGTAGGCCTCGGGGGCCCCGGTAGCAGAAAGAAATAGGACTGGGCCTGGGAACGGAGTTGCACCGATTGACTCCCCCCGCCCCAGCCGTCCCCCTCCCATTCCCAACGGAAACGGTGGAAGTCCGTCCCGCGGGCCTGAAATCGGACCAGGAGGACCTCCGGCCGAACGGGGAGACTTTGCAGAAGCGGCCGGTCCAGGCTTATGGAGTGACACGTCCCGTCGGCCGCCCCCAGGGGAACGAACGTCACCTCCAGGGGGCGAGGCTCACGTCGAAATACCCAGACACCGGGCTGGAGATGGACGAGCCGGTAATGCCGCCAGAAGGGGTTCGAGAGGGGGATGTCCCACCGCCCGGGCGTCGGGCCGACCAGGACCCACTCGAAGCCCTGGGCCAGCAGCCATTCCGTCCATCGGTCGCTCAGTGTCGTCGGCTGTCCCGGTTCCGTATACTTCGCCACGACCTGATTCCCGACCATGGAATGGGGGTCAGTCACGGCGGGCCTCAAGTAGTACCGAAGATAGCTTCCGCTTAGGAGGTAGACGCGGTCCGACGGGCCGGCCCGATGATTGATGAACTCGACGCCCGTGTAGCCAGCATACATCCGGCGCAGGAATGCGTCCCGTTCCTCGGCCGTCGACGGTGGCACGCCCCAATGGCGGAGGTCCCGGAGCGTCCCGCTGAGCCCGGAACCGACGCCGATGGCGATGGCCCCCCAGGCCACCCCCGTCGCGACCCGATTCCACACCCTCCACCGATCCGCACTCCATCCCAGGGCTTCCCCGACGGCCCGGTGGAGGACGGGGATGACCGGGACGAGGTGACGCAATTGTCGATGGCTGAGAAACCAAGTCCCCACAAAGTACCAGGCCCACAGTGTCCACCGCCGCGTGGACCGGTCGGCTATGGCCACGATAGGGGTCACCCATAGGAGGGGCGTCAGGGGGGAGAAGGGCGCCTCCGCATACAGGCGAGCCGGCTGGGAGACAGCGATCCACGGGATTTGGAGGAACGACCCGAAATCGCCCGGGACACCTGCGATTTGACGCCAATACGTCTGAAACCACAAGGCTGCAGCCCGCCACGGCTCGCGCCCCCCCGGCCACGCCGGCCACAGGGGATTCCCGGTATGGTAGGCGATCCAGGCATACCAGGGCGCCCCCAGCCCTATCCCCAAAGCCACGACCTGGGCCCAGTGTCGAGGGGCCATGCCCCGCCGGATACCTGTCCAAGCCACCCACAAGAGCCCCAAGGCCCACCACGGCAAGACGTTCATCTTGGTCCCGGCGGCCATCGCCAAGAGGGCCATTCCTAAGGAAAGCCAACCCCCGTCGCCTCGCTCTTCCCATCGGGCGAAGGCGGCCAGTCCCAGAAAGGCAAAGGCCGTCGCTCCGACGTCTACGTAGGCCGAGGGCCCTAAGACCATGACGATGGGAGTCGCCGTCCAGAGGACGGCCAGGGCCAGGTCCAGGACCGGCCATCGTCCCCAGGTCCCCAAAACCCCGGTGACCAGCCCCAGGGAAACCCACTCGACGGCCTGAGCTAAAGTGTCCCCCTTCAAGGCCATCGCCCACGTAAACAACATGTGGTGCAAGACGGGAAGGAGGGGTACGGCGAGGTCGGGGATGACCGGGAGGTGATGACGTTGCAGGGTTTCCCGAGCCAGGACCAGGTGGTAGGCCGTTGCGTCCCAATGGGTGGGCGGGTACAGAGTCTTGACGTAAAGAGCCGCCAGCAGGAGGCCTAACAGGCCATATCCGGCCTGAATTCCCCGCCTCCGAGACACCGGGGCTCCCGGACCGACCGGGGACCCCGGCCGCATGAGTCGAATCCCCGCGATCAACCCGACGGCACCCCAGACCCCTGTATAGGCCCACCAAACGCTCCGGTAGAGCAGGCCGACGAGGGCCAGCAGGAACCCCGTCGTCCCGGATAGACCCAGACCGAGAGCGACCGTCCACAACAACGCCTCGAACCGGGACCGGAAGGGGAAACGCCGAAGCCATGGCCAGCCGGCTCCGTAGGCCGCCCCGATCACCAGGACTGTCCCGCCGACCTGAGTTAGGATGTGACCGGTTAAACTCATCGACCCCCTCCATGGGCCTCCCGGCCCATTCCGTCGGTCGCCCGCCTCGATGCCCGGGGTCTGTCGCCGATGGATCCCCCATTCTCCCTCCCGCGAGACCCGGATACAATTGGAGTCAGCTCCATCCATCGCCCCATTGGGGGCCGGTAGGGCGGTACGGGAGGAGCCTGGGCCCGACCCGCCGACGGTGGGTCCAGGGCCCCTCCGATATCTTGGGGAGGTCTCGATGGTCGCCGCCATGAAGTATGGCCTTTTAATTTATTTTATTTTTTTGCTCGTGGTCCAGATGAACGTCGGCGTCGCCGATAACGGTGACTTTTCCGATTACATGACGTGGTTCGTCTCGAAGCCCGCCGGCTTTGAGGTGAACGCCCCGCCGCCCCACACGCCGGCCTGGGTCCGTCGTTTTTTCTGGTACTACCTGCCCTATTGGGAAGCATCGCCGCCCAGGTCCCCCACATTTTTCTCGTCGGCCCCCCTCTTCTGGCTCCCCGGCGTGATTCTGAACAGGGTATTCTACTCGGACTCCATTATCTATCTACCCATCGTGACCTTCCCCTTCCGGCTGGCCCTCGTCGGCCTCCTCTGGTGCCTCCTGAACGGCGTCGAGAAGGCCCTGGGGACCGGATGGAAGGGCCTGCTGGGCATGGCCACCCTGGGGCTCCCGACCGTCCTCATGCTGTCGGATAGCCACTTCATCGGCTACATGAACAGCTTTTACCGGGAATATCCGGCCTTTCTCGCCCTCCTGGGTGTCCTGGGGGCCGTCCAAATGGTCCGGGCGCGTCCGACCCCCCTCCGTCTCCTCGGGCTGACCCTGGCCGTAGCTCTCCTGGCGTCGGCCCGCTTCAGTTATGTCCTGTGGGCCTTCTTGGTCGTCCCCTGGGTCTATCCGGTTTGGCGGCGTTCCCGACATCGGGGATGGGTCGCCCTTCTCTATGCGGCCTGTATCTCCATAGCGGCCTGGGCCACTTGGGCCTCCTATCCCCGGGAGCTGAAGGGCCTCTACCGCTATTCCAGTTTGTTGGACGGCGCCCTGGTCTTTTCCCGACGACCCGACGTCCACTTGCGCCGCTTGGGAATGGAGTCGGCCGTCGTCTGTGTCGGTCACGTGTTCCCGCCCTTTCCGGACTATGCCCGGTGCTGGCCGGTCCTCTGGCCTCGGTTGAAATTCGCATCCACGCTGGGGGTTTACCTTCGGGAGCCCCAAGCCTTTCTCCGGGCTTGGCGCTACGCCGCCGACCGTCTCCGTCGGTGGCATATCGCTTACGGCATCCATTCCCCCGACGACCCGACGGTCGGCCGCCGAAGGGCCATCCTCTGTCTGTGGTCGGGCTTGACCCGACGCCTGTACCCCCCCGGTCTCGGCCTCCTCGGCCTTTTGGGACTCTACGGGTGGCTCTTCTTCATCCACCGGCGGTCTTCCGACCCCTGGGTCGCCTCCCTGTCGAGCCTGGGCCTACTGGTCGTCACGGGGGCCGTGACGGACGTCACGGTGACCCTCCTGGGGAACGGCCGGACCGAGCTGTCGAGGACCTTGTTCTTGGCTCGCGTCCTGCTGGATACGGCGACCATCCTGGCCCTCCATGTCGCCACTACGGGCGGGCGACTCCAGGACCTCCTCGCCCGCCTCCGGCCCCGATAGGGGACGCCGCCCGATTTCCGGCGACCCGGCGGCCTTTTTATCAGAACCGTTCGGTTCGTAAAAACCCGCATGGATTCGGCCTGATTGGCTCATAGCTCATAGCCGTCATTAGCTCATGGCTCATGGGTCATGGCTCATGGCGCATAGCCCCATGAGCCATCAGCCATGAGCTATGAGCCAATAGGGGCCATCAGCTATGAGCCATGAGCCAATATGAGCCATCCATCACCCTGGCTCGTCCCTCCGTCACTTCATCCCTTTGAAACATCGTGCTTCCCGAGCGTTGGGAAAGGTCGTTCCGACACCATTCTCCCGAACCGAACGGCCCCGATATCCGACCCCAGACCATGGACCATAGACCCCCTGAGCCCAAGCCGGTCTATGGTCTGTGGTCCATGGTCCATGGTCTATGGTCGGATTTATGCGAGCGCTTCCAAGCTTCTTTTAGGAGATGGTTTGTGGTCAGTAAGTATCAAGGGGAGACGTGACTGTTTCATTTTTGGTGGGCGAATCGGTCAGATATGTAGACCTGGAGCGGTTTTTCTTGGAATCCGCCTCCGGGTCCGAGCCGCGGTCCGCTGGGATGAGCTTTTCCGCCCTTTCACCCACCGGTTTTGGAACAGTCACCCGAGACGGCTCGATTTGACTCGGATGAAGGGTTCGAGTACACTCCGTCCGACTTGCCCGAGCGTTCCAGGTCGAGGGCCTGAACCCCTCGGGTAGTCCACCCCTCGGTCGAGACTCCGAAGGAGGAGGGTCATGAGGCTGAAGGCCGGTTATTGCGTGCAGGTCTTCTGTAGCCTGCTGACCGTCGGTCTCCTGCTGGGGATTGGGGGTACCGAATCGGCAGTCTCTCGGACCCCCTTCCATCCCACCCTCTTAAGGCCCTCTATGCCGGCCCTCCGGTATGCCCAGCGAGGGCCCCTGGTCATCCGCCCGGCCCAGAGCGGCGTCTCCCGACCGGCTTCGTGGGTCGCCGAACACTGGACCGAGCTGGTCTCACCGCCTTCCGAAGCCGAGCGACGACTCCATCAGAAGCTGGAAGAAATGCTCCCCCTGCCGATCCCCCGGGAAAAGCTTCGACCCCACTATAAACCCTCGACGGCTCCGACGGCACCTAAGCCGACCCCGCCGGTCCAACCGGCAGCCCCGGCCCCGGCGCCGAGCGGTTCCTTTGAAGGTTTAAACAACTACGACAACATCCTGGGCGGCATCGGCTTCCAGGTCTTGCCGCCGGACGTCAACGGCGACGTCGGCCCGGCCCACTACGTCGAATTTGTGAATTTAGTCATGAAGGTCTACAGCAAGAGCGGTGCGCCCCTGTCGCCGCCCTTCCCCTTGAGTGCCCTCTTTGCCTCCGCCGGCTTCACGGGCCCCTGCGCCTCGGCCAATAACGGGGACACCATCGTGTTGTACGACCAGTTTGCCGACCGGTGGTTCCTGTCCCAGTTTTTCATTAATGACGCCCTCGCCAATACGGGACCCAGCCGTCACTGCATCGCCATCTCCCAGACGGGCAACCCCTTGGGCGCTTACTACGTGTATGAGTTCGTCTGGCCGGACTTTCCGGCGGGTTCGGGCACCCACATCTTCATGGACTACCCCCACCATGCCGTCTGGTGGCCCGACACGTACTGGATGACGGCCCACGAGTTCGACATCACCGGCACGCAGTGTCCCCTCATCTATTGTGCCCAGGCCGTCGTCGCCCTGGAACGGAACAAGATGCTCGTCGGGGACCCGACGGCCCAGATGGTCTACTTCGGCGTCATGGCCACGCCCCCGTCGGGCGTGGACCTGACGCAGGTCGGAGGCGTCCTGGCGGCGGACATCGAGGGCCCCCTCCCGATCATCCTGGGGAGCCAGCCGGCGCCGGGCATCTTCCTCGAATGGATTGCGGACGAATTCGGTGCTCCCGCGGACGCCATTAATGTTTACAAATTTACCATCGACTGGTCGAATCCGTCGGCCGCCGACTTCGTCCTGGATACGACCCTTAATGTTGCCCCCTTTGACCCCCGCAACCCCTCCGGGCGGGACGACATCCCCCAGCCCGGCGTTACCACGACTCAGTACCTCGACTCCATCTCGGACCGCTTCATGCATCGGGTCGTCGCCCGGAATCGGTTGTTCAACACCCTCATCGGGGCGAATCACACGGTGTGCGCCCCCGGTCTGACGCCCTCGCAGTGTACGACGGTCGGCTCGTACCAGGCCGCCGTGCGGTGGTACATCCTGAACTACGACAACAGCACCGGAGCCGTTTCCATCCTCGACCAGGGCACCTACGCCGGCGACCCGCCCGATACGCACAGCCGCTGGATGGCCAGTGTGACCTTCGACAAAGACGCCAATTTCTGCGTGAGTTATACCGTTTCCAGCACGACCGTCTACCCGAGCATCCGGTACGCCTGTCGGGCGCCGGGCGACCCGGCCGGGACCCTGGGTCCGGAGGCGGAACTCCAGGCCGGCTCGGCCGCCCAGACGAGTACGGCCTCCCGATGGGGCGACTACAGCATGATCAGCATCGACCCGACCGACGAGTGCACCTTCTGGCCCATCCATGAATACTTCACGACGTCGAACCCGACCGGTTGCTCGACGACGGCCTGCTGGCACACGCGGTTTGGGTTCTTCAAGTTCCCCTCCTGCACTCCCGTTTCGTTGTGTACGGTCCAGGGCAAGGTGACGAACCTCGACACGGGCGCCCCGGTCCCCAACGCCGTCGTCTGGTTTGCCCCGACGGGGACGACCTTCTTTGGGTACTCGGCGACGACCAACGCGGCGGGGATGTACACCATCGCCCTGCCGCCGTACGTCTGGGACGCGTACGCCTCGGCGGCCGGGTATGTGAACTCGGCGATCGTGACAGTGGACACGACGGGATGTAGCGGCGGTTTCGTCAACCAGAACTTCACCCTGGACGCCCTGGGCCAGGCCCGCCTGGCCGGCTTTACGGTCCTCGACACCTGTCCCTTCGGCGGAGCGGGGAACGGCGACGGTATCATCGACCCCGGCGAGACGGTCGTCCTCATTCCCACCCTGCAGAACGTCGGCCCCGGCAACATGACGGGCATCACGGGCGTACTCAGCACGGCTTCACCGGACATCACCATCACGGACCCCAACGGGTCATGGCCCGACATTCCACCGGGTGGGGCGGCCGGCTCGAATAATCATTTCGGCTTTACCGTCAGCGGCACGACCGCTTGCGGGAGTAACCATGCGATGACCCTGGCCGTGACCCATGCGGACGGGACGCAGTCGCTCCCCTTGTCGGTTCCGGTCGGATTGGTAACGGTAACGACCTTGTTGAGCGAGGACTTCAGCGGCGGGATCCCGCCGACGTGGACGGTCATCGACGGGGGGAACGATGGGGAGACGTGGACGACGGCGAACCCCTGCAGTCGCACTATCGGGGCGCCCTTCGCGGCCCCCTGGGCGATGGTCGACTCGGACTGTGCGGGGACCGTGGATATGGACGAGCAACTCATCACGCCGTCGCTGAACGCCAGCAGTTGCGCTGGGGTGACCCTGGAGTTCAGCAACCAGTTCCGGTGGTACAGCTTTGGCATGGACGAGATTGCCGACGTGGACGTGAGCACCGACGGGGGGACGACGTGGGTCAACGTGCTTCGGCTCCAGGGGGCGTCGGACGGGTATCCGACGCCCAACACCAAGGTC
>BEHN01000031.1 GCA_002898535.1 bacterium HR11 | reverse complement strand
GCTCTGATAACAGAGCCGTTCGGTTCGGGAGAATGGTGTCCGATCGACTTTTCCCGTCGCCCGGGAAGCACGATTTTTCAAGGATACGGGATACGAGATGCGAGATACGGGATCCCGAGGGGCTTGGGGCCTCGGGGACGGCTTTTCCCGTCCCGTGGCCCTATCGGCCGACGGCCGACCGGCCCATCGGCCGAATGCTTGAAACATCGTCTTTCCCGGAGGGTCGGAAAAGTTGAATTTATGAGGCTTTTCACGAACCGAAGGGCTCTGTTATCTGTAGCCGGTAGTCCGGGGTCTATGGTCCGTGGTCTTTTGTTCACGGATACGGCGCCCGGCCCCGCCGAGACGGCGGCCCGATGGAATGCCGAGACCACACCTCGACTTGCAGGGTCGTCTCCCGAGCCAGGTCGCCAGATGTACCCTGCACCCGGAAGGTATAAGAGCCTTCCTCGACAAAGGACCGAATCCGTACCGTCATCCGACTCGTGCCCGTTCCATCGACGGATACCGTCACCGGATTCGGGATAAATTCGCACACCATCCCGATCGGAAGGTCCCGACAGTCGAAAGTGACGTCCGCCTGAAAGCCGTTCAACGACCGGACGGTGCACAGGCCCGTGGCGGGTCGGCCCCAGGAGACGGCGATCCGGGTCGGCTGGCATTCGATACTGAAATCCGGCGACGTCGGACACTGGCGGGCGGCGGCGCCGTCGGTATCCACCGTCCCGGTATTCGGTACGACGGCGACGGCCCCCGTATCGGCAACCCCGGCGCCGGTGGCCGTGACCCGGACCGTATCGCGACGGAGGACGGCCGACGTATCAGTCACGAGGGGACAGGGACCGCCCAGGTCCCCGTTCCCGTCGGTCCGGACGACCCACACGTCCCGGTTCAGGGCGTTAAACGACTGGGACATCCCGGCGATGACAAAGCCCCCGTCGGGCAGGGCCTGCACGGCGTAGGCCCAATCGTAACTGACCCCGCCGTACCGCTTCTGCCATACGATCGCGCCGTCCGGCCCCAGCCGCAGGACCCAGAAGTCTCCGAGATACACGGCCCCAAAGGACGTCGTATAGCCGGCGACGATAAAGCCCCCGTCGGGCAGAGCCTGCACGGCGTAAGCATAGTCATCGGCTGTATCCCCATACGTGGCCGTCCACTGGACGTCTCCCGAATCGTCCAGGCGGAAAACCCAGACGTCGTTCGCCCCGGCCCCGAAAGACTCGGTATAGCCGGCGACGATAAAGCCCCCGTCGGACGTCCGGTCGACTGCATAGGCCCAGTCCTGGAGACCGCCTCCGTAGGCTCTCTGCCAAAGAACGCCCCCCGCCGCGTCCAGCCGCAGGACCCAGGCGTCGTAACTGCCGGCCCCAAAGGACGTCGTGAACCCGGCGACGACGAACCCCCCGTCGGGTACGGCCCGGACCGAGTACGCCACGTCGCTCCCGCTCCCTCCGTACCGCCTCTGCCACACGACGTTTCCCTGGGCATCCAGCCGCAGGACCCAGGCGTCTAACCCTGCCGCCCCGAAGGCCGTCGTGGCACCGGCGACGACAAAGCCCCCGTCGGACGTCCGGTCGAGACCGTAAGCCACGCCGGGGCCGTATACCTTCTGCCACACGAGGCCGCCGGCGGCGTTCAGACGAAAGACCCACGCCCCCGCCTCACCGCCGGCCGTGAAAGAGCTCGTGTAGCCAGCGACGACGAAGCCGCCGTCCGGTGTCGGTCGAACGGCATAGGCCACGTCGGTCCCGTCCCCGCCCAACGCTTTCTGCCATAGGACGCGCCCGTCGGCGTCCAATCGCAGGACCCAGGCGTCCGTCCCGCCGGCCCCGAAGGAGTCCGTCGAGCCGGCGACGACGAGGCCCCCGTCGGCGGCCGTCCGCACCGAGTAGGCGACCTCCAACCGGCCGCCGCCGTATGTCTGAGCCCACGTCTGCGCAATGGCCGAGGCCGGCCATCCCCATAGTCGCCCCAGCAGGAAGATGCCGCCCAGCAGGACGAGTCGCTTCATGGCCGGCGAGCGCGGCGGGGATGTCCAATCTGCATTTCCCATGCCCATCCTGTATCCCAGGCACGACCCCACTCCAGCGAGCAGCGGGGCTCGGATTTTCATCCCGCATCCCCCGGAATCCACAGGTCCTGTGGAAGGCTCCGCGAGAGTCTCGCTCAGGTACAGTTTCTGAAGGAACTCGCCCCGACATCCCGTCGTACCATCCCTCGTACGGAGCCACCGCCTGGGCCTCTATTTATGGTGTCCTGAAATTGCACGAATCCAGGTAGGAGGGCCCTTCCGCTCGTCGGTAGGAAGCAGGCATGCCTGAGGCCATCCGAGGTCGGCCGAGTTCCTACGCGGCGCCGAGCCCAGTCGACCTGAGGCGGGCCTCATCGCTCCGCCGACAGGACCCGCTGACGGAGGAGCTGAAGCTGGACCATCATGGGTTCCAGGAACCATTGGGCCGCCGAGGCCCACCGACAGCCCATCGCAATCCGATGGGCCTCGTCCAGGAGACGTTCGACCTTATCGAATACGGCGTCCCACGGCATGAGCTTCCAGTATGTCAGACGCCGGACGTCTTGGCGGACATCTTTCCCTACGACGGACGGCTCGCCGTAGACATCCAGGATGTCGTCCAAGCACTGGAAGGCCCGACCGACGGTCGTCCCGAACCGCCGGAGGCTCGCCATCTCCATCGGGCTGGCCCGACTGAGGAGACCGGCCGTGACCGTGACGAACTCGAACAGCACGGCTGTCTTATACAAGTGGATCGTGTCGACGGTCGCCTCGTCCCAGGCGGGCGGGTGCAGGTCCTGCCATTGGCCCGTGATGAGACCCGGCCGGCCGATGGCCCAGGCTAACTGCTGGATGATCTGCAGGGCCGTGGCAGGTTCCACGCTGGGAAGCCGGGCGAGGACTTCGTAGGCCAGATTGACGAGGCTGAAGGCCGTCAGGATGGCATTGTCCTCGCCAAAGGTGAGATGAACGGCCGGATGGCCCCGCCGGAGCTTGGCGTCGTCCATGCACGGCAGGTCGTCCAGGATGAGCGACGCCGCGTGGACCATCTCGACGGCGGCCGCCGCCAGGAGGGCGTCCGGCTTGGGGCCCTGCATGGCCTCCGTAAGGCCGACCAGGAGGAGGGCCCGGAGCCGCTTGCCGCCGTCGACCGTCGCATATTCCATAGCGTCCCGAATCGCTTGCGGCACGTGGGGCGGCGCCGCCGCCAGGATTTCCCGTAAGACCGTATCGACTTGCTCTCGTAAGGCCCGCAGGGGCGGGGCGTCCCAACCTTCCCAGTCCATCGTCTGGGCCTCCCCGGGCTGTGGGCATCCTGATCTTAGCAGAGTCGTTCATTGCAATGAAGGGGACTCAGGCACCGGATGGGACGGCGGGATGGCGGGACGGGGTCTGCGGAGAAGCCATCGCTCGGCGAGATATCCATCCCGTTCCCACCTTGCATTCTGCATCTTGTATCCTGCATCCTACATCCTATATTTTCAGGCAGTACGACGTCCGATTCGGGAGGCAGGCGACGATGATCCGCAAGAAATACTATGGAAAACGCTGTTGGGTCACCTTTGAGGTCCCGGGCGGCGAAGGCGTGGACCAGGTCGAGATCGTCGGCGAATGGAACGGCTGGCAACCCGAGCCGATGAACCCCCGCAAGGACGGCTTCTACAGCCTCACGAAAGTCTTCCGCCCTGGCGAGACCTACCGATTCCGTTACCTGATCAACGGGCGCGAGTGGAAAAACGACGAACAGGCCGACGGTTTCGTCCCGAACCCCTTCGGGAGTGAAGACTCGGTCGTCCGGGTCTAAAGGAGCGCAGACGTCCCCGTCTGCAGAACGGTCACCGGCCGTCGGCGCCCTCCCAGGCCGCCCGGTCGACCCACCACACGAGGTCACCCCGGACGGGCCGCACGGCGCTGGCCGGACAGCCCACGGGGTCCGGCGGGTCGGCCAGGGCCCGCCGAAGGGCGGCCGCCTTCTCGGAACCGGTCACGATGAAATAGACGCAGGCCGCGTGATTCAAGACCGGCAGGGTCAGGGTCAGTCGGACCGGCGGGTCGGCCATCGGCTCTCGCACGGCGACGACCCAGCGCTCTCGTTCGGCTAAGGCCGGGGAGCCCGGAAAGAGCGACGCCGTGTGGCCGTCGGCGCCGACGCCCAGGAGGACCAAGTCGAAGACGGGCCAGGGGCCCGGGAAATACGTCCGGAGCAGGGCTTCATACGCCCGGGCCGCCGTCTCGGGGTCCGGCGCCGCCGTCGGCATGGGATGGACCTGACTGGATGGGATGGGGACGTGGTCGAGGAAGACCGCCCGGACCATCCGGTAGTGGTTCCGGGCGTCGTCGAAGGGGACGTACCGCTCGTCGGCCCAGAAGATGTGAACCTCCGACCAGGGGACGGCGTCCCGAAAGGCCTCGACGAGGCGGCGAAACGTCCGGAAGGGCGCCCGACCGCCCGAGAGGGCCATGGAAAAGCGGCCCTTCTCGGCGACAGTCGTCTGGATGAGGCCCGCCATGGCCTCGGCGACCGCCCGGCTTAATGCATCAGGGTCCGGATACACCCGTACGTCCGGTCCGCCTCGAGTAGTCGGCATTCCTACGACCCCTGGCTTCGTGCGAACGATGATCTCAGGCCGATGGGCAGGTCGGCAGATAGGCCCGATATATCTCTATATCTATAGCAGAGCCCTTCGGTTCGTGAAAACCCGCATGGATTCAGCCTGATTGGCTCATAGCTCATAGTCCTATGAGCCATCAGCCATGAGCCATGCGCTAATGGCGGCTATGAATCATCCATCACCCTGGCCCGTCACTTCGTGACTTCGTCCCTCCGTCCCTTTGAAACATCGTGCTTCCCGGGTGATGGAAAAGGCCGTCCCGACCCCATTCTCACGAACCGAACGGCTCTGATAACAGGAACGGGAACAAAGTCCAAGGACCGGCCGGATGAACACTCCCGGGGGTGGAGGCGGATATGGAAAGACTCGATGAAGAGACTCAAGTGGTGCGCCTGGGGGGACTCGAACCCCCGACCCCGAGATTAGGAATCTCGTGCTCTATCCGACTGAGCTACAGGCGCGTCTGTGGAGGCCTCTGATCCCAGGTCCCGGGCATCGGGGTGGTGGGCGTAAGAGTCGAATGGACACAGGCCGGCGCCCTTCGCCGCCAGTCCCGGCCTTCGCCATTCAGTATTTACAGCCTGGACTTCTCAGCTCTTTGGCATCGGATCGGGACACTGGAACAGAGCATCAACTCCCCCTCCACAGGGAGAGGGCTTTTGAGACGAGCTGAACGAACACCCGGCCCTGGGTGCTTACTCGTCTTCCCGGAAATGAATGATAGAAAAGACGGGCGCAACCTGCAAACGCCGGCGACCCTGCAGGTCGTCCAGTTCGATCAGGAACAGAAAGCCGGCGACCTGACCCCAGGCGGCTTGGACGAGTTCGGCCGCCGCCAAGGCCGTCCCGCCCGTCGCCAGGAGGTCGTCGACGATGAGGACCGGCTCACCGGGGGCGATGCCGTCCTGGTGAACCTCCAGGGTGGCACTGCCGTATTCCAGGGAATAGGTCGTCGTGATCGTTTCGGCCGGGAGCTTGCCCTTCTTCCGGACGATGATGAGGCCGACGCCCTTCCGGTAAGCGATGATGCTCCCGAAGATGTACCCCCGGGCCTCGATGGCCAGGACCTTGCGAAAGTCCAGGTCGGCGACCTGTTCCCACATCAGGTCGACGGCGGCCCGGAAGGCGGGACCGTCTTTCAGGAGGGTCGTGATGTCCCGGAACCGGATGCCCGGGACGGGGAAGTCCGGGACGGTCCGAATCCGCCGCTTCAGTTCCTCGGGGGTCCATTCGGGCATGGCGGTGTACCTCAGGGATTCGGGAATTCGGGAGTTCGGCCGTCGGGTCGGTCGGCGGTCCGGCCGGGGCATCTGCGCGGGCCCGACGGCCTCTAAAGTATAGTCCAAAGTAACGGATTGATGAAGCGATGGAGTGAAGTAAGATCTGGGCCGTCGAGTCGGGACGCCAGCTATTTTCTGAACTCCGTCCCTTTTCTATCGGGAGTGGGGCATGCAAGACACCTCCCGACGTCTACTCTTCGTCGACCTCCTGAAGGGACTCGGCACGCTGTGGATGATCCACCGGCACACGCTGGACGCCGTCTGGGACCGGACGTCGCCGGTCCCGGCCGGATATCCGTCATTTCTCATCGGGATCGCCGCGCCCATCTTTCTGGCCATGGCGGGCTTTGTCTATGCGTGGCTCCTGGAGTCGGCCGTCCGGCGGGGCCAGGTCGGGCGACGGCTCCGGCGGGCCGCCCTGCGGTGCGGTCAGGTCATCGCCGCGGGCTATCTCCTGCAAATGCCGTACTGGTCGCTCCGCAAGGTCCTGACGGAAGCCAAGGCCGAGGAGTGGAGCCGGCTGTTCCAGACGAATGTGCTTCAGTCCATCGGCTACAGCCTGCTTCTGCTGGTCCTCCTGTCGCCCCTCTATGAACGGCACCGGCGGCTGTGGCGGGGTCTCGTCCTGGTCGGGACGGTCCTGCCGGTCGCGACGGCCCCCTGGGTATGGGCCTGGACGGCGGACGCGCCGTGGGGGTACCTCCTGAGCGGGGTCCGTCCGAAGCCGGGGTCGTTGTTCCCGCTGGTACCCTACGCCGGGTATCTGTTTTTCGGGGCTCTCCTGGCGGACGTCTTTCGGGTTTGCCATCAGCGGGGCCGCGAGACCCTGTTCCTGGTCGGATGCATCGTCATGGGAGCGGGCCTCTTCGTCCTCCGGTGGCTCCCCCTGGAGTGGCCGCCGGCCGTGCAGGACGCCGACCCCCGGGTGTTCGGCCACAAGGCGGCCCTGCTTTTGTGGGGCCTGGTCTTGTGTCGGTGGGTCGAGCGTACCGTCCGGGGACGCCTCGGCCAGGCCGTCTTGAAAGTATGGGCCTTCCTGGGGGAGGAAATCCTCGTCATCTACGTGTTTCACCTGATGCTCGTCTACGGAAGTCCGCTCAACGCCGGCCTCCGGCAGTACGGCGTCTCGCTTCCGTGGTCGGCGGCCGCCGGCCTGGGCCTTCTAGTGACGGCGGTCAGCGGGGTCATCGCCTGGCTGTGGGCGACGGCGCGGGGATTCAACCGGTGGATCCCCCGGGCCGTCATCGGCTACGGCCTGCTGACGCTGGCCCTCCGCCCCTGGTAGGACGCGCCGGGGTCCCTCGGGAATTCGGGAGTCCGGCAATTCGGGAATTCGGGAACTCGGCAGTCCGGGAATTCGGGAGTCCGGCCGTTCGGGAATTCGGCATAAATGGGCGAGGGAACGGGGAGATCCCTTGGGCCTACCGTTAGGCTGATACATCGGGCCCCGGTCGAATCCCCAAAGTGGTAGTCAACAGGGGGCTGACGCCGGCATGACGGCCGGCGTCCGGATGGGATGGACACCGCCGTCACCGGCGGCGCCGGGACCGAGGGACGCCGGGATGACTCCCGGCGTTCTGAGAGATCCGTTATTCCCTTATTCCCTGCCTGCCGCCTCCTCGAACAAGCCGACCGGCTGATTCCCGAACTCCCCGGATTCCCGAGTTCCCGAATTCCCGGACTCCCGAATTCCCGAATTGCCGAGTTCCCGGATTCCCGAATCGCCCAACGCCGGCCGGGTTTTCAGGAAGGTGCATGGAAGGGGTGGAAGCCCGGAGGGTCGCCCTGCAGTGAAACGAGGCTGTAGGTCGACCCGGGGCCGATTCCACCGAGAGAGGTCGTCGTCATGCGCATCGACCGCCATGCACCGAATCGCTTCCGGCCGACCCCGGATTCGGCTTCTTATCGGACCCGCCCCGGTGACACCCTGCGGCGCATCGCCGAACGGCTGGGTATCCGGCTGGCCGACCTGGCCGCCGTGAACCCCCACGTCGGGTCGGCGGACGCACCCCTCACACCGGACCAGGTCCTTCGGCTTCCGACTCCGCAGGCTCCATCCGTCGCATCCCGGAATCCCTCCCCGACGTCCTTCCGAGTCGAATACGAAAGGGCCCATCCCAACGTCTTTCAGCGGCTGGCCGGGCCGTCTCCTCTCGGGCGACCGTCGGACGCCGACCCCTGGCTGACGGCGCTCGAAAGAACGCTGTCTCAGGAGGCCAGCGGCTTGAAGCTGATCAAGGCCCTAAAAGACTTCCTGATCGCCGCCGGAGTGGTCCGGGACCCGACCGATCGGTCACCGGCCGACCCGGCGGCCGCCCGGATCGAGCCGATGTTCCAGAAGCTCTGCGAGGAGGCTCTCAAGATTCGAGCGCAGGAGAATCTCCCGGCCCGGATCGACGCCCTTGCCAAGTTCGTCCAAGGCCTCGACAGCAACTATCGGCGCTACCGTGGAGCTTTCAAACTTCCACCTGACATGGCGATGGGCCTGGCCGTCGTCATGACCATTTTCCAATCCCGGATGAACTCGATCCTGATGGAAGTCCTGAAGGACGCCTATCCCCAATATTTCTCGAAAGTCAGCCCGAGCCCCCTGGCCTGGGCCGAAGCCGCCTTAGATTTCTCGGGAAAGGTCCTCGGACTCCACGTCCCACCGACTGCAAAAGATATATTGAAAATCATGAAATACATGCCCTCCGGGGTCGTCGCTTCCATGGTCGGAGATACCGTGAAGTTGGTCGGCGACCTGTTACCGGCTTTGTGGTGTTCGGCCGTCGGCGACCCCAGCCTGTGGAATCAGGTCTTCCGGAACATGGTCTATCAGGAGTATGGACCGGTTTACCAGGGCTTGGCTTGCATAGCCGATTGGTTCATC
Organism: bacterium HR11; assembly: GCA_002898535.1. Taxonomy (NCBI): domain Bacteria; species bacterium HR11. Next base: position 11,485 of record BEHN01000031.1, on the reverse strand, counting down.
ACAGGCGGTAAGAACGTCGAGACCATCCCGCCGGACAGAGTCCTCCTCAAGGAACTGGTCGACATCCTATTGCCCCCTGACCCTGGATACTTGGCCACGCCCCAGTGGGACCGATTCCTGCGGACGCTCCGGGAGCCGGTCCTCCTCTACGCCCTATACATGACCCGTCAATTAAACCCAGGGGACGTCGCCGACCAATTGCTCATGGACATCGGGATGAACGGTGTTCGGGTCCATTTCGCCCACCAGGTGCGCGAGGCCCTGCGATATCTATGTGCCGGCGTCGAGCGTGGGGATCTCAGCTATGAAGACTGGCGCAAGTTCCAGGAAGTCGTGACCGCCGTCGTGACCGCGGTCTGGGACCGCCTCTCCTCCCGGCTGTCACCCGGCATCCGGATCACTCCAGACGCGGGGATAGACTATCGGGCGCTGAGCGAGCTGGTGAACGAGATAAAGATGACGGACACATGGCTCCAAGAAATGGAAGAACGGCGCAGGATAGCCCTTGAGACCTTAGGCGGATGACGGAGGACCTTTGGCCACCCGCACGACGGCTGGTTTCGTCTTGTAGCCTGCACCCCGTCACAGCACGACCTCGGCGTCGTCGCCGATGAACAGGCGCAGGGCCGACCGGTCGGGGAAGGCCCGACGGATGACGGCATTCCGACCGATCAGGCTGTCCTCCAGACGGACGACGCCGTCGATGCGGACCCCGTCGAGGAGGACACAGTGTTGCAGGGTCGCCCGGCGCAGGAGGCAGTGCCGACCGACGCTCGTGTAGGGACCGATGAACGATTCGTCGACCAGGGTGCCGGCCCCGATGACGGCGGGGCCCCGGATTTCACTCCGAATGACCCGGGCGTCCTTCTCGATCGTCACCCGACCGACGACCCGGCTGTCGGCATCGACGTGGCCTTCGATGGAGCGGTGGACCTGCTCGTCCAAGACGATCCGGTTCGCCTCCAGGAGGTCGTCCTTCTTGCCCGTGTCGAGCCACCAGCTCTGCAAGATCCGGCTCTGGACTCGGTAGCCCCGGTCGAGTAGATACTGAATCGCATCCGTGATTTCCAATTCCCCCCGCCAGGAAGGCCGGATGGCCTCGACGGCTTCATGGATGCAGGGGGCCAGGACGTACACGCCGACGAGGGCGAGCCGACTCGGCGGCGTCGGGGGTTTTTCGATGAGGCGCCGAACCCGGCCGTCGCCGTCGACTTCGGCCACGCCGAACATCCGGGGGTCCGGGACCTCTTTCAGTAAGATAACGGCGTCGGCCTGTTCTCGATAGAAGGCCTCGACGAGGTCTCGGATGCCCTGGCCGATGAGATTGTCGCCCAGGTACATGACGAAGGGGTCGTCGCCCAGGAAGGGCCGAGCGACCCGGACGGCGTGGGCCAGGCCCAGGGGTTGCTCTTGTAGGATGAACGTGAAGGACCGACCCGGGAAATGCTCGGCCAGGGCGGCCCGGACCTGGTCGCCCGTCTCCGGCGAGATGATGACCCCGATGTCCTCGATAGACGCTTCCAGGACGTGTCGGATGACGTAATAGAGGATCGGGCGATTCGCCACGGGGGCCAACTGCTTGGCCATCGTGTACGTGAGGGGCCGCAGACGGGTGCCCTTCCCGCCGGCCAGGACCAGGGCCTTCACGACGCGCCCTCCCTTCCATCGGGATGGGGAGGCCATTATGATAACGGGGCCACGGGGGTTCGGCAATTTGGGCGTCGGCCGATGGGCCACTTTGTCCCAGCCCCGCCCGTAAGAGCGGCGTCGTGCCTTATCCCAGGCCCGCTCTTGCGAGCGGGGTCGCGTCTTATCCCGACCCCGCTCGCCCGAGAGCGGGACCGCGGAATCCGGCCCTCCGGGGGAAAGCGATGGTCGCTCGGCGGTACTTCGTCAGCGGCATCGTCCAGGGCGTCGGCTACCGGTACTTTGTCGTGCGGGTCGCCCGCCGGATCGGTGTACGGGGCTATGTCCGGAACCTGCCCGACGGGCGGGTCGAGGTCTACGCCGAGGGGACGCCGGAGCAGTTGGATCAGCTCCGGGCCTATCTCCGGGAGGGTCCCCCGGCGGCCGTCGTCCAGGGGGTCGAGGAGGCGGAGGTCCCGCCCTCGGGCCGATGGGACAGCTTTGAGGTCGTGTATTGACGGTGGGCTGTCGGCTGTGGGGCATCTCCCCCCGGCCGTCGGAGGGCGAAGCTCCCGCCTCCCGGCCCCGCCCGCCAGCGGCCGCACCGGCCAGAAGGCCCCTGGGCCCGGCGGCCCGACGCCGGCTTTAACGGTGACGAATCCGCCAGTCGTAGGGGATCGAGGGGTCGTCGTAAGGGAGGCGGTACTCGTCGGGCTGTGCGTAGTCGTATAACTCCGTCGGGAAATTGATGATCATGGCCATCTGGCCGCCCTCGGCCGTAAAGCCGTGATACACGAGGGGCGGGATCTTGATGAGGCAGGGATTGAGGTAGCCGATATGGAACTCGTTGATGACCCCCCGCGTCGGCGAATCCTCCCGGGCGTCATAGAGGACGACCCGGGCCATGCCGTACACGCAAGTGAAGTGGTCCCACTGTTTCTTATGATAGTGCCAGGCCTTGACGACGCCCGGATAGCAGGCCGTGACGTAGGCCTGCCCGAAGCGGTCAAACTCGGGCCAGTCGCTCCGCAGAAGTTCCATCAGAAAGCCCCGGTCGTCGGGGATGGGCCGGAGAGACCGAATCTGCACGCCCGCGATTAACGACCGTTCCGCAAGCCCTTGCATAGAGCGCCCTCCGTCATCGAAAGTCCAAACGGCTGTATCGCCGCGACCCCGCTCGGCCGAGCGGGGCGGGCATGAAATGGACCCCGCTCTAACGAGCGGGGTTTAGATTTTCATTCCGCACCCCTAACTCCGGAGGCCCCTCACGTCCCCAGGATTTCATCGACGGCCAGGCCGACGTCCGGCCACGCCTGGAGCGTCAGGACCGAACCCCGACCGTGCCGCCCGACCTCCCGATACCCCCGCCGCCCCGGCCGACGGTACACCTCGACGACCTCCCCCGCCAGGTCCACCAGCCACGCCTCCGGAATCCCCGCCCGCCCGTACAGGGGAAGCTTCACCTGCCGGTCGTAGTCGGCCGACGTCTCGGCCACCTCGACGACCAAGAGGACGTCCCCCGGCCCCGGATGCCCCGACGCATAAAAGTCCGACCGCGGCCGCAACAGCGCCACGTCCGGCTGTGGCTCCGTGTGGCGACTCAAACGAATGGGGCTCTGAACCCGAACGATGGCCCGTCCTCCGACGCGGTCCGTGAGAAGACGATTCAGCCGATCCACGCAGGCCGCATGCCGGCTCCCGATGGGCGCCATGGCGATGATCTCCCCCTCGATGAGCTCGACCCGGCTGTCTTCCGTGAGAATCCCCGCCGCCAGCATCCGGTAGTAGTCGTCGACCGTGAACCGGTACCGCTCGACCCGCACGGCCATCGGCTTGCCTCCCCAGAAGCAAGATACAGGATGCAGGACGCAGGATGCAAGACGGAAATGAAGAATTATGGATGCGCAATGAGGAATAGAAATGCAAGCTCTGCTCGTCGGGGCCGGGGCCAGGCCACTCGGCAGATGGACCCCGCTCTAACGAGCGGGGCTTGGATTTCATCCTCCATTCCCATCCTGCATCTTGCATCCCGCATCCCGCATCTGTATTTTTACCTAACAGAGCCGTTCGGTTGGGAGAAATGCGGTTCCCATCTGGGAAAGCGATGGCCCGGCGATCTCGATTTTTCAAGCTTGTGAAGGATGACACCGCCATCCCTGGCGGTGTTCAGATGGGATGGACACCGCCATGACGGGCGGTACCAAGACCGGGGGACACCGGCATGACGGCCGGTGTTCCGGCGATAGACGCCCGTCGCCCGACCTGCCGACTGCCCATCTGCCGACCTGCCCATCTGCCAAATGCCCATCTGCCGAATGCCTGAAACATCGTGCTTTCGTGGAGGTGCCCTTTCCGCTTCCCATCGCACTTCTCACCTCCCGAACGGCTCTGCTACCCTGCCCCGCTCTTTGGATTCCCCTTCCTGCCGAATCATCCATCCGGGAGAACGGCGATGACATATCCAAAGACGCGGACCCTCATCGAGCCTTACGGGGGCCGGCTGGTGGACCTCCTCGTCACGGGCGACGAGCGGGTCGAGCTGGCCGAACGGGCGAAGCGCTTACCGAGCATTCAATTGTCCTGGCGCTCGGTGTGCGACCTGGAGCTCCTGGCGACGGGGGCCTTCTCGCCCCTGGACCGCTTCATGGGTCGGGCCGATTACACGCGAGTCCTCGAGGACATGCGCTTGGCCAACGGCCTCGTCTTCCCGATCCCCGTCACCCTGCCCGTGGCCGACCCGCCGCCCCTCGGGCGGGACGTCGTCCTGCGGTCGCCGAAAAACGAGATTCTGGCCGTCCTGACCGTCGAGGAGGTCTTCGCCTGGGACCCGACCGTCGAGGCCCAGCGGGTCTACGGGACGACCGACCCCCGTCATCCCCTGGTCGCCGAGATGGCGTCCTGGGGCCGCTACTACGTCAGCGGTCCCCTGAAGGTCTTGAACCTGCCCAAGTATTACGACTTTCCCGAACTGCGGCTCCCGCCCCGGGAGGTCCGCCGCCGGCTTGAGGCGATGGGCGCCTCCGACGTCGTCGCCTTTCAGACCCGCAATCCCATCCATCGGGCCCACGAGTGGATCACGAAGGCCGCCGCCGAACGGGTCGGGGGCGTCTTGCTCATCCATCCGGTCGTCGGCCTGACGAAGCCGGGCGACGTGGACCACTACACCCGGGTCCGGTGCTACAAGGTCCTGGTCGAACGTTACTATGACCCCAACCGCACGCTCTTGAGTCTCCTCCCCCTGGCGATGCGCCTGGCGGGTCCCCGGGAGGCCGTCTGGCACGGGATCATCCGCCGGAACTACGGGGCCAACTACTTCATCGTCGGCCGGGACCACGCCAGCCCGGGCCGGGACTCGACGGGCCGGCCTTTTTACGGGCCCTTCGATGCTCAGGAACTGTTCGCTTCCCTGGAGGCCGAGATCGGTGTGAAGATGATCGCCTTCGACGAGGTCGTCTACCTGCCCGACGAGGACCGCTACGAGGAAGCCCGCCGGGTCCCGCCGGGCCGACGGGTCTGGACCCTCTCGGGGACGCAGGTCCGGGAGGACTACCTGGCCAACGGCCGACCCCTGCCGGCCTGGTTCACCCGACCCGAGGTCGCCGAGGTCCTGGCCCGGGCCTATCCGCCCCGCCACCGGCAGGGCTTCTGCGTGTGGCTGACGGGCCTGCCCTGCGCCGGCAAGTCGACCCTCGCCGAGGCCCTGACGGCGATGCTTCTGGAGCGGGGCCGGTCGGTCACCCTCCTGGACGGCGACGAGGTCCGGACGCTTCTGTCCAAGGGCTTGGGCTTCAGTCGGGAGGACCGGGACGCGAACATCCTGCGGATCGGCTTTGTCGCCGCCGAGGTCGTCCGCCACGGGGGCGCCGTCGTGGTGGCCGCCGTGAGCCCCTACGAGGCCACGCGGGACCGGGTCCGGAGCATGGTCGGGGAGGACCGCTTCGTTTTGGTCTACGTGAATACGCCTTTAGAAGTCTGCGAACAGCGGGACGCCAAGGGCCTATTTGCCCGGGCCCGACGGGGCGAAATCCGGGGCGTCACGGGGATCGACGACCCTTACGAGCCGCCCCTGGCACCCGACCTCGTGGCCGACACGGTCCGGTACTCACCCGAGGAGAACGCCCGCCGCATCATCGAGTACCTGACCCGGCAGGGCTTTTTGCGGGACGAGGAGGCATCGATTGCTTCTCCATCTGGGAACGCCTATCATGGAGCCGGTACCGACGTGTTGACAGAGCGGTTGGGATCGTGAGAACGGCGTCCGACCGGTCTTTCCCATCGCCTGGAAAGTATGATATTTCAAGATCCAAGCCCCGCTCGCCAGAGCGGGGTCCTGGGGAGGCCTCATCCGGGCCGATGAAACCCCGGGCCCTTGGGGGGACCTCTGTCGCCTGGTCCCCGGTCGCCGACCGACGACAGGGGCCGAGCACCCGGTCGATGAAGCCGGCGGGCCCCCCGTGAGCCTTTTACTCGGGGCCTCCATTTGCCTGTAGGCATCTGGATACATGGCTTCGGCAGAAAGTCGTCCTGTCCCGGTTTACGATTCGGCTCAAGTTTCTTCTCCCTTTTGGGGGGAGCTGGTCGAGGTCTGGCGTTACCGGGACCTCATCGTCCAACTCGTCCGACGGGATGTCATCACCCGGTACAAGCGGTCCGTCCTGGGCGTCGCTTGGACGATGCTGAATCCTCTGGGTATGATGGTCGTCCTGACGGTCGCCTTCTCCCAAGTTTTCCATATGGTACGGGCTTATCCGGCTTACTTGCTCATAGGATTACTCGTCTGGAACTTCTTTGCTCAAACGACGGTCGCCACCATGCGCCACTTGATGTGGGGTGCCGACCTCCTGCACCGTATCTACGTCCCCAAGACGACCTTTGCCCTATCGGCCGTGGGGACGGGCCTCGTCAACTTCGTCCTGGCCCTGGGCCCTCTGGTAGTCATCCTTCTGGCCCTGGGCTTGCCCTTACGTCCCCCGGTCGTATGCCTCCCGGCGGCCCTATGCCTGCTGACGGCTTTTACCCTGGGCGTCGGTCTGCTCCTCTCGACGCTGGCGGTCTTTTTCCCGGACGTCGCCGATATGTATGAAATCGCCCTGCTGGCTTGGATGTATCTGACCCCCATCATCTACCCGGAGGAGGTCATCCCGGCGACCTACCGTTTTTGGGTCCTGAACCTGAACCCGATGTACCACCTCCTGAAGTTATTCCGACAGCCCCTCTACTACGGTCTTTGGCCGACACCCGAACGCTGGGCCACGGCGACGGTCATCGCCCTGACCGCCCTCCTCATCGGGTGGTGGGCCTTCACGAGGAAAGCCGATGAGCTGGCCTACCGCCTCTGAGACGCAAGCGACGGTCATCGTCGAGCCGACCCGGCTGACAGTCGTCCGCCTGGAGGGGGTGTCTGTATGCTACCGGATGCCCCAAGAGCGCATCGGGACTCTTAAGGAATACGTCATCCGACGGCTCCAGCGACGGATCCGATTTCATGAAGTCTGGGCCTTGCGAGACATCCATCTGGAAGTCTACCAGGGCGAAATCTTCGGGATCGTCGGCCGCAACGGAGCCGGCAAGAGTACGCTCCTGAAGGTCATCGCTCGGGTCCTCCGACCCACGACGGGCCGCGTGTGGGTCCGCGGCCGGATCGCCCCCCTCCTGGAGTTGGGCGGCGGGTTCCATCCCGAACTGACAGGCCGGGAAAATATCTTCCTCAACGGGACCCTCTTGGGACGGACCCGCCGGGAGATCGAAGAGCGGTTGGACTGGATCATCGACTTCGCCGAGCTGGAAGACTTTATCGATGCCCCCCTGCGGACGTACTCGACGGGGATGGTCGCCCGCCTGGGCTTCGCCGTCGCCACGGCCTGGGAACCGGACATCCTCATCGTCGATGAGGTCCTGGCCGTCGGCGACGAGGCCTTCCAGCAGAAGTGCCGGACTCGGATGGCCGAGTTCCGAAATCACGGGACGACGATCCTGATGGTCTCCCACAGCATGCCGACGGTCGAGGCCCTCTGCCACCGAGCCGTCTGGCTGGACCACGGTCGCATCCAAGCCCTCGGTCCCGCCCGGGAGGTCGCGGCCGCCTACCACCAAGTCATCGAGCGGGCCCGCGGATAGACCCCGACCGCCGGGCTCCCGAGCCGGCCCCTTTCAGTCCCGCGCCCGAAGCCACGGACGCCGGGACCCGACGGCGACGATGCCGCTCCAGAGCCAGAGCAACACGTACAGGGGGGCCCGCCATAGGGCCTTTATGTAAAGACCGGGTCGGTCCACCCACAGCAGGCCCAGGCCATAATAGACGATATCGACCGCCACGGCCGACCCGAGAAAGACCCGCCAACCCGTGCGGAGCCCTTCCATCGGCGGCGGAAACAGCCATCCCAATAAGAATAAGACCACTTTGCCGACCCACACCCAGGCCTTGGGCCGAAGCAGGAGGGCCAGCACGCAAGCCCCGGTGCCAAGACCCCGACCTACCAGACGACCGATGTCCCGTCCGTAATGCCGGAAGACCGCCCACTGCCCTTGTAACCACCGGGCCCGTTGACGGGCGACCCCCCGCACCGTCGTCGGCTTGGGGTCATACACGACGGCCGCCGGGACAAAGTCGATCGTCCCCTGCCGGAGACCCCACAGCGTGAGTTCGACGTCCTCTGCTTTCGTACGAAGGACCGGATACCGGTCCCGGAGGGCATCGACCCGAAAGGCCATCCCCGTCCCCCGGAACCGGACCGGCCATCCCCAGTATCGGCAGGCCCGGTCGTCGACCTCCTGGGTCAGCCACTCCGAGTAAGCCGCCAGGACCGAGGCCCAACGGGTCGGCTCAGGGACGGGCTGGACCCACGCCTGGACCCGCTCCGCACCCCGATGAAAGGCGTCGGCCAGGGCCATCAAAAATGACGGCTCGACCCGACTGTCGGCGTCCAGGACGACCAAGACGTCAAAAGATTGAAGCCGGTCTCCATGACGCTCCCAAAACCACTGGAGGGCGTGGCCCTTGCCCTGCGGCCTGAGACCCGGCTTTTCCAGGCAGACCGCCCCGCCCCGACGGGCCACGGCCGCCGTCTCGTCCGTGCAGGCATCGGCGATCACGAAAACCTGCCAGGCTTCCCGGGGATAGGCCAGCCGCTCCAGGTCTCGTAGCGTGGCGACCAAGACATCGGCTTCATCGTGGGCCGGAATGACCAAGGCGAAACGAAGAGGCCGAAATTCCGACCGTCCGACCGACCGGTCCCGACCCGGCCCGATGAAACACCGGGTCAGCAGAAAGAAGGCCCGTAAGGCGGCATCCATCCCCAGGAGGACGGCCCAGGGCAAGACCAGCCCCCATGCCAGAAGCGACCCGACGCCGCCTTCGGAGACGGTTATCGACACGGCCCGCGCCTCCCCGCCGCCCGCCCTATCCCCTTATCTCCCTGAGAATATGCACGATCCGCTCCGCCGCCCGCCCGTCCCCGTAAGGATTGACGGCCCGGCTGATCCGCTCATAGGCTTCTGCATCCGTCAGCAGGGCTTCCACCGTCTGCAAGATCCGTTCGTAGTGCGGACCCACCAGCAGAGCCGTCCCGGCCTCGACGCCCTCCGGCCGCTCCGTCACGTCCCGCAAGACGAGGACCGGTTTCCCCAACGTGGGCGCTTCTTCCTGAATGCCCCCCGAGTCGGTCAGGACCAAATAAGACCGGTTCAGCAACCACACCAGCGTCGGATAGTCGACGGGTTCCAACAGCCAGATGTTGCCCCCGCTCCAGTAGGACCGATCCCCGTATCGACGGGGCCGGACGACGGGTCCCAACACCTCGGCGACGGCCTGCCGGACGTTCGGATTCAGATGGACCGGCCAAACGAAGACACAGTCCGGATGCCGATGCGCCAGGTCTCGGACCGCTCGACCGATCTCCCGAAGGCCCTCGCCGAAGGCCTCCCGCCGATGGGCCGTGACCAACACGACCCGTCGGGTCTCCGTCCCCAGCCCATCCCACACCAGGGGGTCCACCCACGTCGGGTCCTCCTGAACCCGCCGGACCGCCCACAGGAGGGCGTCGATGACCGTGTTCCCCGTGACAAAGACGGTCGCCGGGGCGATTCCCTCCCGAAGCAGGTTCTGCCGGGCCCGCTCCGTCGGGGCGAAGTGGACGTCGGCGATGTGACTCGTCAGACGACGGTTCATCTCCTCCGGAAAGGGCGCATACTTGTCGTTCGTCCGTAAGCCGGCCTCCACGTGGGCGACCGGCACCCGGGCATAGTAGGCCGCCAGGGCCCCCATCAGGGTCGTCGTCGTGTCTCCCTGCACGACGACCCAGTCGGGCCGGACCCGGACGACGACCTCCTCCAGCCGTTGGATCGCATTCGCCGTGACTTCGTAGAGACTCTGATCCGGTTGCATGATGGCCAGGTCAAAGTCGGGCCGGACTTGAAAAAAAGCCAGGGCCTGGTCCAGCATCTCCCGATGCTGGCCCGTCACACAGACGACCGCCTCCAGGTCCGGGACCTGTCGGATCCCGTGCACGACCGGCGCCAGCTTGATCGCCTCCGGCCGCGTCCCAAAGACGACCAAAATCCGCCGTCGACCCACGGCCTCCCCCTCCTAAAGACTCCTTCGGCCCACCCAGTCCGAGAGCCTCAATGACTCTACCCAATCCCTGGAACGGTTGACAAGTCGTAAGAAATAGTGTAGCCTGCCGACGTGAATTTTTGTGTTGGGTGGGGTTTTCAAACCGAATCCCCAACACCCAGTGGGAGGGGAACATGCAGAATCGGCATCGCTATAGGGGACTCGGGTGGCGCCGGTGGGCCTGGCTGGTCTTGGCCCTGCCGGGTCTCCTGAACTTCCAACCCAAACCAGCCCCGACGCCCTTAGACCAAAAGGCCTTCTTCCTGCCGGAGCTGTCTATCAGTAGCCAGAACGTGCCCTTGGACGCCGTGTTGGACCAGCTCCCCAATGCGGCCGCCTGGCAGGCGTTCTTGAGACGGCATCCGGACTTTTACGTGTACATCGACCCCCGGTCAGGAACGCCGACGAACATCATCGGGCCGGTGCCCCTCATCCCGGGGACCGGCGTCGGCAATCGGGTCACCCTGACCGCTCTTTCCCGCCAGTTGGGCCGGACCGTTCAAGCCGTGACACCCGACGTGGTGGGGGACCTGGTCCTGCGCTTCATCCGCCAGCACCAGGACCTCTTTCGCATCGACTTAGCTCAATTAGGACCTCCCCGGGTCACCCAGGTGACCGACTCCTTGTGGCAGGTCCACATCCCGCAGGTCGTCCGGGGCATCCCGGTTCGCTACGGCCGTGTCCTGGCGACGATCAATCACGGCAACCTCGTCCTTATCGGGACAGACACCTGGGGCGACGTGCGGATCGACGTGACGCCCCGGATTTCCGACGATGCGGCCCTGAAGGCCGGGTTTGATTACGTCGGCGGCCGCCGACCGGTCGATCAGGTCGTCGAAAAGCCCCGATTGGAGATCGTGCCCGTCGCGCCCCCGACATGGCAAAAAGGGGAGGCCTTCGCCGGTCCCGTCGGGCAGGGATACGGGCACCGACTGGTGTGGACGTGGGTCTTCGTCCGACCCCCGGACCTGGCCCGGTGGGAAGTCATGGTCGACGCCCATACGGGGGAAGTCATCGCCTTCCAGGACATCAATCACTATATCAAAAAGAAGATCGTCGGCGGCGTGTACCCCCTCACGAGCACGGAGCTCTGCCCCTCGCCCGACAAGTGCGGGACCATGCAGTCCGGTTGGCCGATGCCCTTTGCCGACACGGGCCTGGCGGCCCCGAACAACTTCACGAACAGCGCCGGCCTCTTCGAGTACACCGGCGGGACGGTGACGACGACCCTGTCCGGCAAGTACGTCC
>BEHN01000030.1 GCA_002898535.1 bacterium HR11 | reverse complement strand
ACGAACCCTCCGGGTCCTCGGGGCGCCCGGTGTCGAGAGCCTGTTTCACGACTCACCGCCGAGGCGCAGAGGACGCAGAGGACGGGGGTTTTTCTTTGAACTCATCTCAAAACCCTCTCCCTGGGGGAGAGGGTAGGGTGAGGGTCTTGATCCAGAGCTTCTCTCTCACTGAGATCAGGGACTTTTGAGACGAGTTCTTTGATTTTTCTCTGCGTTCTCGGCGTCTCGGCGGTGGAATGGAGATTTTGAAATATGCTGAAGATCATGGATGCTCCGGACCCCCGGGGACCGACCCCAAGACCAGAGTCTATTTTATACCTTTCTTTCACCCATGTCCACAGGTCCGGCGCCCAACCGCAGAGGGCAAAGAGCAGATACTCTGTGCGCTATGCTCTCTGCCCTCTGCGCTATACTCTTTGCCCTTTGCCCGTAATCTCGGAGGCTGGACCTTGCGGCGTCGGTGGGGCCAGCATTTCTTGAAGACCCGGGACATGGCCTGGCGAATCGTCGCCTGGGCCGGCTTGCAAACGGACCGGCCCGTCCTCGAGATCGGCCCCGGCTCGGGCGCCCTGACGGAAGTCCTCTTGGAAGCGGGCTACGCCGTCGTCGCCGTCGAGGTCGACCCCCACTGGGTCGAGTACCTCCAGCGTCGATGGTCTTCCGAGTCCCGATTTCGGGTCGTGGCCGGCGACGTCCTACAGGTCGATTGGCGCAGGCTGGGGTTGACCGAGCCCTTTGGCATCATCGGGAACATTCCTTACGAAATCAGCAGTCCCCTGGTCGAGCGTCTGATACGTTACGAAGGCGCCTGGTACCGAGCCGTGTGGACGGTCCAGCGGGAGTTTGGAGAGCGCTTAGCGGCCCGACCGGCGACGGCCGCTTACGGGGCCCTCAGCGTGATCGCCCAACTTCGATGGTCGATCGAACTTGGATTTATCATCCCCCCGGGGGCCTTTCGACCGCCCCCCAAAGTCGAGTCGGTCGTCGTGCGGGTCGAACCCCGGTCGGATGTCCCCGACGCCGTGCGGGCGCCGGCGTTCTCCGACTTCGTCCATGCGGCCTTCCGGCACCGTCGGAAGACGCTCCTCAACAGCCTCTTGCGGACGCCGCCGTGGAGGGACCGAGCCGACGCCGTAGCCCGATGCTTGGAGGCCCTGGGTTTTTCAGCGACCGTCCGGGCCGAACAGATTCCCGTTGAGGCCTGGCCGGCCCTGTGGAATTGTGTCATGGCCAAGAGCAAAGCGCATAGAGCATAGGACTCTATGCCCCTTGCCCGATGCGGGAGGGATGCGGTAGGGACGCAATGCATCTCCATGCGTCACCATGCATCTCTACGCATCCCCCTTTCCCGGGACCCGTCACCGGAGACCGAATCCCGTCGTTTGACAAGGTGACGGGGGCACCCGTAGCATGAAAGCATCCCGGGCCCCGGATGGGGGCAAGTCAGGCCTGCACGGGGCCGTGCTTTCTCGGGGGGCCGAATGGCCGGTTCGGCTATCTGGATGATCGTCGGTGTGGCTCTCATCCTCCTGGAGCTGGCCCTCCCGACGAATTTTATCCTGCTTTGCCTGGGGGTGGGGTGCCTGGTGGGCGGGGTCGTCGCCCTCCTGGGCGGTCCCCTGTGGCTACAAGTCGGAGGTGCCTTGGGCATCGCCATCGCCGCCCTGCTTGTATCCCGTCGGTTCCTGCATCGCCAGGAATCCCAGAGTCGGGAATTTGGAGCCCTGGGGCTGATCGGTCAGACGGGCTGGGTCATCGAAGCCGTTCGGGGCCCCCTGGGCGGTCTCGTGAAGGTCGAGGGGGAGGCTTGGCGGGCCGTGGCCGCGGCGGACGTCGAAATTCCGCCGGGTGCGACGGTGCGGGTCACCGGCGTCGAGGGCAACAAGCTCGTCGTGGAGCCGACCGGACCCCAGACCCCAGACCATGAGCCATAGACCCCGGACCTCAGACCATAGGCCCTTGGGTTATCCCAGGGCCGTCTTCAACGCCCGAGAAGCACAATTTTTCAGGACGCAGGGATCAAGATGGGCTCATGGCCCCTATTGGCTCATGGCTCATGGCCGATGGCCCCTATTAGCTCATAGTTCATGGCTGATGGCTCATGGCCCATGAGCTATGAGCCATAAGCCAATATGGCCCATGAGCCGTCAGCTATGAGCCATGAGCCAATAGACTGGCCGATCTGCCCATCTGCCGACATGCCCCATTTTGCCGAGGAGGTACCCCCATGGCGTACGTGCTGACCTTCTTCATCGTATTCATCGTGGCCCCGGTCGTACTGTTCTATCTCGTCCGCTCCGTTCGGATCATCCGGCCCTATCAGGTCGGTGTCGTCGAGCGGCTCGGACGCTTCTACCGGCTGATTCGGCCGGGCCTCCGGATGGTCGTTCCCTTCCTGGACCTCGTACGCGTCGTCGACCTGCGGGAGCAGGTCGTGGACGTACCGCCCCAGGAAGTGATCACCAAGGACAACGTCATCGTCACCGTCGACGGGATCATCTACTACCAGATCGTGGACGCGCCTAAGATGCTGTACAACATCGCGAACTTCTCGGTCGCCGTCATCAATCTGGCGCAGACGACCCTCCGGAATATCATCGGCGAGCTGGACTTGGACCAGACGCTGACGAGCCGGGAGATCATCAACGCCAAGCTTCGGACGGTCCTCGACGAGGCGACCGACAAGTGGGGCGTGAAGGTCACCCGCGTCGAGCTCAAGCGCATCGACCCGCCTCGGGACGTCATGGAGGCGATGCATCGTCAGATGAAGGCCGAACGGGACCGGCGGGCGACCATCCTGGAGGCCGAGGGCATCAAGCAGTCGGAGATCCTGAAGGCCGAGGGCGAAAAGCAGGCGGCCATCCTGCGGGCTGACGGAGAGCGCCAGTCCAAGATCCTGCACGCCCAGGGCGAGGCGGAGGCCATCCGGCTGGTGGCCGAGGCCGAGAAGTTCCGGCGCATCACGGTCGCCGAGGGCGAGATGCAGGCCATCATCAATGTATTCCGCGGCATCCACGAGGGCGCCCCGACGACGGACCTCATCACGATCCGGTACTTAGAGGCCCTCAAGGAAATCGCCAACGGCCAGGCCACGAAGATCTTTATCCCCATCGAGATGAGCGGCCTGGCGGCGGCCCTCGGGACGGCGGCGACCCTCCTGCGGCCCGACGGGCATTGATACCGGGTCCGTCTGCGGGAACACCTGGGGCCCCGACGTTCGTTGATCGTACCGATGGGAAAAGGCGGTCCGGCTCCCATTTTTCCCTGAACCGGACGGCGCCGTCCGGGATGGGTCCATGAGGCGGATGGCTCGGTCCGTAAGCCTGCTCATCGTCCTGCTGGTCAGCGGCTTTGGGGGTCCTGGCTCCTGGGTCCGATCTGGGAATGGAACGTCGCCGAAGGCCCGGGACGCCGCCGAACTCCTGCTGGCCCTTCGGAAGCTGACCGTCTTGGGAAGTGTCCTCTACGTGGGGGCCCATCCCGACGATGAAAACACGGCCCTCCTGGCTTACCTGTCGAAGGGTCGTCTATTCCGTACGGCCTATCTCTCCATCACGCGAGGCGACGGGGGTCAGAATCTCTTAGGACCCGAGAAGGACGAGTACCTCGGCGTCCTCCGGACGCAAGAACTCCTGGCCGCCCGTCGGGTCGACGGGGCCGAGCAGTTCTTCACGCGAGCGATCGACTTCGGTTACTCGAAGAGTCCGGAAGAGGCCCTTCGCATCTGGGGCCGGGAGGCCGTCCTGGCCGACGTCGTATGGGTCATCCGGAAATTCCGGCCCGACGTCGTCATCACGCGATTCCCCAAGACCGGCGGGGGCCACGGTCATCACACGGCCTCGGCGATCCTGGCGGAAGAAGCCTTCCAGGCGGCCGGCGACCCGGACCGCTTCCCGGACCAGCTCCGGTACGTGAAGCCCTGGCAGCCCCGCCGGCTCCTGTGGAATATGTTTCGCCCTGCCGCCGAGGGCCCGCCCCCGCCGACGCCGGGTCTCCTGACCCTGAACGTCGGGGCCTACAATCCCCTTTTGGGCCGCTCTTATACGGAGATTGCCGCCGAAAGCCGATCGCTCCACAAGAGTCAGGGCTTCGGGTCGGCGGCCCGTCGGGGCGAGACCCTCGAGTTCCTGGTCCCCGTGGCCGGCGATCCCCCCGAAAAGGACCTCTTGGACGGCGTCGACACGGCGTGGAACCGGGTCCCCGGCGGAGCGACCGTCGGGTCCGTCCTCGCCGAGGCCGTCCGGGCCTTTCGACCCGACCGGCCGGCCGACGTCGTCCCCCTCCTGTTGGAAGCCTACGGGCGGATGAACCGTCTGCCGCCGGACGACTGGGTCGACGTCAAGCGACAGGAGCTCTTGGACGTCCTGCGGGACTGTGCGGGCCTCTGGCTGGAGGCCATCGCCGCCGACGAGACGGCCGCCCCGGGGACGGAAGTCCGACTGAACTTGATGGCCCTCTTGCGGTCCGACCTCCCCTGGGTTTTGGAGAAAGTCCGCATCCCTTACCGGACTGAAGTCGTCGACGTTCAAGCACCCTTGGCACCGAATCGACCCCTGCGGGTCGAGGCCTCGCTTCGCATCCCCGCGGACGCCCGACCGGCTCAGCCGTACTGGCTTCGGGAGCCGCCCGAGCAGGGCCTCTACCGGGCGACGGACCCGGACCTGCGGGGCCAACCGGAGAATCCGCCCCTGCGCGTCGAGTTCATCGTCTCGACAGACCGCGGCCCGTTGACCTTCTCGGTCCCGGTGACCTACCGTTTCACGGACCCCGTCGAGGGCGAGCAAGACCGGCCCTTCGTCATCGTGCCGCCCGTGAGCGTTCACTGGGACGACGTCCTGTACGTCTTTCCCGACGCCCGTCCGAGGCGGGTCCGCCTCTCCCTTCAGAGCCAAGCCGCCGGCGTCGCCGGGACCTTGCGACTGCGCCTGCCGCCGGGTTGGCAGGCGGAGCCGGCGTCGGTCCCCTTCCAGATGACCCAGAAAGGCGAGACGGTCGATGCGGTCGTCACGATGCGGCCCCCGGCCGGGCCGGTAACCGGGCGCCTCCAGGCCGAAGTGGAAATCGGCGGGCGTCCCCAGCCGGCCCGAGACATCGTCCGTATCGCCTATCCCCACATCGTCCCGCAGACGCTGTTTCCCCCGGCCGAGGCCCGCCTGGTGCGAGTCGACCTGACGATCCACAAGCGCCACATCGGCTACGTCATGGGTGCTGGCGATGAGATTCCCCGCTACCTACGTCAAGTCGGCTACCGCGTGACCCTCCTGACGGACGAGGACCTGGAAGCGGGCGACCTCAGCGCTTTTGATACCATCATCACCGGCGTGCGGGCCTACAACACGCGGCCTGTGCTCCGTCGGGTCCACCGCCGCCTGATGGACTACGTGGCCAACGGTGGGACCCTGATCGTCCAATACAACACGGCCCGTGGGTTGGTGACGGATGCCATCGGCCCATATCCCTTCCAGATCTCTCAAGAACGGGTCACGGCCGAGGAGGCCCCCGTTACGTTCCTCCGGCCGGACCACCCGGTCCTGAACCGGCCCCACCGGCTGACGGCTCAGGACTTTGAGGGCTGGGTTCAAGAACGGGGTCTCTACTTCGCCGGGACGTGGGACCCCCGCTACGAGACGGTCCTCGCCAGCCAGGACCCGGGCGAGAAGCCCCTGGCCGGAGGACTTCTATGGGCCCGCTATGGGAAGGGCGTCTTCATCTACACGGCCTATGCCTGGTTCCGCCAGCTCCCGGCGGGTGTTCCGGGGGCCTTCCGGGCCTTCGTGAATCTGGTCGAGGCGAGGTAAGACGGGATACGAGATGCGCGAGGTGGCGACGGCGGGAAGCGAGCATCATCGGGACGACGGCGGCGAGGGGCCGCCCCTCTTCCGGGGCTGGCTGGGCTGTTATGCCTTCGTCGTCTTGCATCTCATCCTATGGATTCTACTGCTTTACTGGTTCACCCGATGGTTCAGCGGGCGGGGGTGAAGCTTTCTACACGAAGGACAGGTGACGCTTGTGAGGCCCGTCGACTGGTTCGTCCTGGTCACCTCGTTGGTCGCCGTCGAGCTGTATGGCCTCTGGAAGGCCCGGGGCCTGCGGGACATGCAGGGCTACTTGCTGGCCCACCGGTCCATGCCGTGGTACGCCGTCGCCTTCTCCATCATGGCGACCCAGGCGAGCGCCATCACCTTTCTGTCGACACCGGGCCAGGCATACGTCGACGGCCTCCGCTTCGTGCAGTTCTACTTCGGCCTTCCTCTGGCGATGGTCGTCCTGGCCGCCGTGGCCGTCCCGGTCTACCATCGCCTGAAGGTCTACACGGCTTACGAGTACTTAGAGCGGCGGTTCGACCTCAAGACGCGTCTCTTGGCGGCCGGCCTGTTCCTGGTCCAGCGGGGCCTGGCGGCGGGCCTGACGATCTACGCCCCGTCCATCGTGCTGTCGGTCCTCCTGGGATGGGACGTCTCGACGACCGTCCTGATCATGGGGGGCCTCGTCGTCCTTTACACGACCCTGGGCGGGTCGCGGTCGGTCCAGTGGACTCAGTTCCTGCAGTTTACCATCATGATGGGCGGCCTCCTCGGGGCCCTGGGGACCGTCGTGGCCCTCCTGCCGGACGGCATTTCATGGACGACGGCCTTGCGCGTAGCCGGTCAGATGGGACGCCTCCGGGCCGTCGACTTCTCTCTGGACTTCCACGACCGCTACACCCTCTGGTCGGGTCTGATCGGCGGATTCTTCCTGGCCCTCTCGTACTTCGGGACCGACCAGTCCCAGGTCCGGGGCTACCTGACGGGCCGTTCGGTGGCCCAAAGCCGACTGGGCCTGCTCTTTAACGGGATCGTGAAGGTCCCGATGCAGTTCTTCATCCTCCTGACGGGGGCGACCGTGCTGGCCTTCCATCAGTTCGTAGCGCCCCCGCTGTATTTCAATCCCGTCGAGACGGCCCGACTCCGAGCCAGTCCCTATGCGGCCGAGTATGCGGCCCTCGAGGCCGAGTATGCCGAAGCCTTTCGGGTCAAGGAAGCCGCCGCCCGCCGGCTGGCGGCGGCCCTCCAGCGAAAGGACGCTTCCGACGTCGAAGCGGCCCGGGCGGCCCTGACGACGGCCCAGGCCCGTATCGAGGACATCCGTCGGCGGGTCGCCCGACTCATCCGGCAGGTCAACCCCCGAGCCGAGACGAGCGACGTCAACTATATCTTCTTGGCCTTCGTGCTCCGTCACTTCCCGGCAGGCCTCGTCGGGCTGATGATCGCCGTCGTCTTCGCGGCCGCCATGTCGTCCGTCGCGGCCGAGCTCAATGCCCTGGCCTCGACGACGGTCGTAGACGTGTACCGCCGCATGGTCCGACGGACGGCCGACGAACGCCACTACGTGGTCGTCTCCAAGGCCGCGACCCTGGCCTGGGGGATTTTGGCCATCGCCTTTGCGGGGTACGCTCATCGCCTGGGGTCCCTCGTCGAGGCCGTCAACATCCTGGGCTCCCTCTTCTATGGGACGATCCTGGGCATCTTCCTGGTCGCCTTCTTCTGCAAGGGCATCGGTGGGACGGCGACCTTTCTGGCCGCCCTGATGGCCGAGGCGGCCGTCGTCGCTTGCTTCCTGTGGACGGACATTTCATTTCTCTGGTACAACGCCGTCGGGTGCCTCCTGGTCGTCGGCCTGGCGTACCCCCTGCAGGGCTTCCTTCGTCGGCGAAGGGCAAGGGGCGAATAGCGAATGGCGAGTGGGGAATAGGGAACCACCGTTCGCCGTTCGCTACGCCGAACTGGCGGACTGCCGGACTCCCGGACGGCCGGCCTGCCGAATGCCCTATCGAGGCACGACGGTCAGGACGTCCGGGAGACGGTGGATAACGACGTCCGCCGCCGGATGCGCCGCCGGACCCTTCTCGGCCGGTACGATCCAGACGGTTCGCAGGCCCAGCCGATGGGCCGGAACGATGTCCTTCTCTAAAGAATCCCCGACAAACCAACACGCCGACGGCGGGAGTCCCAGGCGGTCCAGGGCCCGCTGAAAGATGCGGGGGTCGGGCTTGGCCACGCCTTCGACGGTCGAGTCGACGATGACGTCCAGAAAGTCCATCAGCCCAAACTCTTGACAGACGTCGCCCAGGTTGCCCGAGAAGTTGGCGACGATGCCCAACCGATACGACCGAGCCCGGAGTTCGGCCAGGACGGACCGATTCCGACGCAGGCACGCGGCGGCTGCTTCGTAGCAGAAGTCGACGACAGTCTGACACAAGGCGTCGGCCAGCGTCGCCGGACCTTCGCCGGACATCAGTTCTCCTGGAGGACCCAGCCAGCCGAGAGCTTCCATCTGAAGGCGAACCTGGAGCTCCAGGAGAGTCCGGAGGGACTGTCCCCGCAAGTCCCGATTCGCCAGCGCCCGTTCGGCCGCTACGAAGGCCGCCCAGAAGCGGTCGGCCTCGACCGGCCGACCGGCCTGTCGATAGGCCCGGGCGAATCGATCCGACCAGTGGAGGCCGTCGGCGTCCAGCGTACCTCCGAAGTCAAACAAGATAGCTCGGGTCATGGCGGATACTCTCTGGAAGCGCTCTCATAAATCTGACCATAGACCATGGACCTTAGACCCTGGACCTGCTTGGGTCCAGGGGGTCTCCTCGTCTTGAGGGGATGGCTTGGAATCCATCTCAAGTCCCTCTCTTATCAGAGCCGTTCGGTTGGTGAAAACCCGCATGGATTCGGCTTTTTCGACCCTTCGGAGAGGACGGTTTTTCAAGCCAAGGGCCATTCGGGAATCCGGGGGTCCATGGTCTATGGTCCATGGTCCATAGTCCAATTACCGTCCCCTATCAGGCCCGCCGCCTGCGCCCGTTGGAGGATGTGGTCGACGATGAAGGGGACCGCGTTTTCGACGCACGGCTCGAAGCTGGGCCAGTCATTCACGTCGATGATCACGACCGACCCCTCGGGCGTTATGACGGCGTCCCCGCCGTACACGTCCAGACCCAGGACCTCGGCGGCCCGCATGGCCCACCGCCGCAGGGCTCCCGAGTCGACCGGGCGTCGAGTCCGCGAGTCCGGAAAGTACCAGAAGAAGAACGGCGTGTCCCGAACGGCGTAAAACTTTACGAGGTCTCCTGGGACATGTTCCTGGAGCAGGACCCGGTCGAGGCCTCGGCGGCGAAACCGCTCCAGGACGGCCTCGAGGTCCCCGGCGTCGTCGACCGCCACGACGTCCCCCGGGTCGGTCGCATGCACGTCGCCCCGCTTGACCCACAGCCGCCCGGCCTTCGGAAGCCCGACCGGGCGTCGAAATTCGGACCGAAGGTCCACGAACCAGCTCGGCGGCAAGGGGATCCCGGCGGCTTGAAGAAGCGGGACCATGCGGTTCCGATGACAGTTCCGGATGCTCTCCGGGGTGTTAATGACGACCCGACCCTGCCGCTGGAGGACACCCAGCCGGCGGATGCCCTCGGGACTCTGGGCCATCGTGAAGATGATTTGGGCAGGAATGTCACCTTCGAGGTCGGTCTCGTCCCGAATCTCGACGGTATAACCCCGACGGCGGAGCTCCTCGGCCGTCTGCAGGAGAATCCGGGCGTCGGCCTCGACACGGCCCGGCGAGTATCGCGGATGGCGCCGGACGCCCAAAAACGACAGAAACGGGACAGCGCGGCGACGGAGCGGCATGACGAGTCACTCCCTCCGGCCCGTCGGCCGACCGGCCCGTGGACCCACGAATCGCTCCGCCTCGGCCAGGTCTGCCGGGTCGTCCACGTCGATGATCCGAGAAAAATGATATCCCTGCAAGCGGTATCCGCTCTCGGCCAGAAGTCGGAGGAAGTCCCGTAAGCGATGAACGCTCTGGGCCTGAGCGGACCCCATCATCTGGAAGACGCGGGAACTGAAGACGTACAGACCGCCCGTCACGCACGTCGCCCGCGCCGGCGGCGGGGCGACCTCCCGGATGCGGTGCTCGGCGTCGACCCGAATCCAGAGGGGGTGTTCGTCTTGAACGAAGGCCGTGCAGGCCAGGAGGCCGTCCCAGGAAACGTCGTCCGCCCGGCCGGCGGCCAGGAACGCCTGGAACTCGGCGGGGTCGGCTACGGTGTCGACGGTCGCCAGTAGAAAGCGGGGGTGCTCCCGCAAGAAAGGGGCGAGGGCGAAGAAGCTATGAAGCGAGCCGGGCGTCGTCCGGACGACCCAGTGGACCGTCAGACGCAGGGGCAAGCCCTCGACATAGCGACGCACGGCTTCTGCAAAGGCCTCCCGGACGACGGCGTAGACGACCCGGATACCGCCCGCTTCCAGGAGCGCCAGCGTCCGACCGATCAGGGGCGTGCCGGCGACCGGAATCAGGGGCTTGGGTGTGGCGTACCCGGCCTGACGGAACCGATCGCCCGAACCGGCGGCCAAGAGACCCGCGACGTCGACCCGCATGCGTCCTACCTGTTCGTGGGGGAGGAGGGTACGGCCATGCGCCCTTACACGGCGTGGCGTCGTGATAGCGTGACGGTAAGGGCTCATGGCGGATAGCCGCCCATAGCGACACGATGGACTGTATTCTACATCTTGCACCTTGAATGGTGAATAGCGAATGGCGAGTAGCGAACAGCCAATGGCGAATCGTGATATGGTGAATGGCCGAAGGTGAGGTTTCCCCCAGGTGTTTAACCGATTAGACAAAGTGTCTACGGGGATAGACACGTGGGGGGAGGGTCTGGGTCGGGGGACGGGTCGGAAAGCTGGCAGTGTCGGGTATTTCGAGGGGGCGGCTCCCGACTGGCACGGGATTTGCTGAAATGCCCTGACGTTCCGTCGGCCGAGACGGTCGGTGCGCGCGACGACGTTTCCGGCGGCGGGGTGGCCGCACGCTGGGGAACCCCGGTGAGGGTGGGCGGGAGGCGTCTATCCCGAGGTGGTGGAAGTCGAGTCCTGGCGGTGGCGGCGGGGGAGGGCCCGCGGGTCAAGGGCCGGGGTCTCGGTGGCCGATGCGGGGCGATCCCCCGAATCCCTTCCCATGGATTTCGAGAGGAGTGCAAAGCAATAGCTCCCTGTCTCCCCATCTGTCTACTTCCCCAGCCTGACCGCCTATTACTTTCTTCTTACTTTCTTCACCCCGCCACCCCGTTCCTTCGTCGCCCTATCCCTCAGGCGAACGGCGAATAGCGAATCGATTCCCATCTCCCTCCCTATCCCCCTATGAGGTTGATACCGGCATCACTGCCGGTGTTCCGATGGGATGGACGCCGCCAGGACAGGGGACCACCGGCATGACGGCCGGTGTTCGGAAGAGGAACGGCAGTCTGCCCATCTCCCCAAAAGTGGTAAGCGGCCGGCTCCCCAGCCATTTGACAGACGGGTGGGAACCGACATAATGAGGCCGACCTTGAGGAGAGCTTTCCACGCAAGTCCCGGTTTGGCCTTATGCCGATGGTTCGACTGAAGGCCCTTCGCATCGCCGGCTTCAAGAGCTTTCCGTCGCCGACCGTCTGTGAACTGGTCCCGGGTATCACGGCCATCGTGGGCCCGAACGGAGCCGGCAAGAGTAACCTCGTGGATGCCGTCCTCTGGGCCGTCGGGTATCCCAGCGCCCGGGTCTTACGGGGCGAACGCATGGAGGACGTCCTCTATGCGGGCGGACCGCGGGAGGCCCCGGCCGCCGTGGCGGAGGTGACGTTAGTCCTCGAACACGAGACGGACGCCGGGCCAGAGACGATCGAGATCACCCGGCGGCTCTATCGGAACGGCGAGTCCGAGTTCGCCGTCAACCAGCGGGCCTGCCGTCTGCGGGACGTCCTCTCGGTCTGTCGGGACCTTCAGGTCATGCCGCACCCCTATGCCGTCGTCCCTCAGGGCCACGTCCTCCATCTTTGGGAAATGAAGCCCCAGGAGCGGCGGCTCTTCGTCGAGGCCGTGGGCGGCATCACGGCCTACAAGAAGAAAAAAGAAGAAATTCAAAAAAAGATCGAGGAGGTCCAGCAGAACCTCCTCCGGCTGTATGACATCCTCCAGGAAGTCGAGGCCCAGTGGAGCCAGACCCGGACCCAGGCCGAGCGGACCCGCCGGTACCTGGACCTCCAGGCCCGCATCGGCGCCATCCGGCGGGGCCTCTTGGCCCAAGAGGCCCACGCCCTCCAGGCCGAGGGCCGCCAGTTGGAAGAGACCATCCGGGCGCTTCGGCAGAAGATCGAACCCCTGGACCGGCAGTACCTGGACCTCCAGACGCTCCACCAACGGCAGTGGTCCGAAGCTGAACAAACGCAACGGCTTCGGGACCGTCAGCGGGCGGCCGCCCAAGAGGCCGGTCGGCGCCTTCAGGAAGCCGACCGCCGATGGCAGGAAGCCCAGGCCGAATGCCAGCAAGCCGAACAGCTTTATCAGCAGGCCCTGCACCAGCAGGCTCAGCTCGAGGATCAGCTCCGAGCCGTCGAACGGCAGGTGCGCGCCGTCCAGGAGCGGCAAGCGGCGGCGCAGGCCCGCCAGCAGACCCTCGAGGCCGAACACGAACGACTGGAGACCGAATGGGCCCAGTTCCAAGAAAGCCGTCAGCAGGTCGAACGTCAGTGGGAAGACCTCCGGCGCCGGCAGGCCGTCTTGCAGGCTCAGCGGGAGGAGGCGCAGCGCCAGGTCGAGTACTGGCAGGCCCAGGCCCGTCGACTCGACGACTGGGTCGGCCAGCGGGAACGACGTCTCTCTGAACTGAATCAGCAGGTCCAGGCGACCCTGGAGGCCCTTCAAGCGATAGACGCCTCGGTCGCCGCCTTGGAAGTCGAGGTATCGGACCTGCAGGCGCAGGTTCAAGTCCGACAGGCGGAGGTCGAGGCCCTTCGGCAATCCGTCCACGAGGCGCAGGTCCGCCTCCGCGAAGCGGACCGACGGATTCAGGCCCTGCGGCGGAGCCTTCAGGACACGGAAGCCGCGCTACGGACGCTCGACCCATGGTCGGCCGAGATGGTCGGCCGTGTAGAAAAAGCCTTGGACCGGGCCGGGCTTCGAGACCGGGTCGTTCGGGTCCGGGACGTCCTACGGGTCCGGCCCGAATGGACGGCGGCCGTCGCCCGTTGGGGCGCGTGCATCATAGAAGACTGGCTGGCCCAGGACGCCGCCGCGGCCGGGCGACTCGTCGAGACCTTGGCCGCATGTCGGGCCCCGTCGGCCACCGTGTGGATCGCCGAGGAGATTCGCTCCCAGCCGACGGCCTCGGCGGATGCCTCGACCTGGCCGGACGCCTTCGAGACCGACCGGCTTCCGACATGGGTCGTCCAGACGTTGGCCTGTCTTCGCCGGGTATCGGAAAAGGCGGACGTCGCCTGGGAGATCTCGGCCGACGGCGCATGGGTTCGGCTCCCAGGCTTCCTGCGGTGGAATGCGCCTTCCTCTGGGGAGGTCGCCCAGTTCCTTCGCCTCCGACGTCTCTTGGAAGAGACGGAACGACAGCTCCAGGCCGTCCAGCAAGAGCAGGCCGCCGTCCACCAAGAGTGGACCGAGCAGTCGGCCCGGCTTCAAGCCCGCGAGGATGAGCTTCAGGCCTGGGTCGCCCGCCACACCGACCGGGCGGCCGCCCTGGACGACCTGCGTCGCCAACGAGAGGTCCGGCTCCGGGAACTCCAAGACCTCCGGCATCAGGCGACTTTGATCGACCGGGAGCTCGAAGGCTTCCGTCGCCAGCAAGATGAGGTCCGGGACCGTCTGACCCGGCTCCATCGGCACGGCCAGGAACTGATGACCCAGTGGGAAGCGTTGGACACCGCCCTGCGGGCGGTCGAGACGACCCGCCAAGCCCAAACGGCCCAAGCGACGTCGCTGGAGGCCCAACGACTTCGTCTCCAGCGGCGCCTCGGAGAAGCCCACCAGCAGGTCCGCCGGGAGACGGAAGAACTCCAGCGACTGGAGCGGGAGTGGGCCCAGCTCCAGGAGCGCCTATCGGCCATCCAGCAAGAAGTCCTCCAGCGGCGCCGGCGTCTCACGGCGGCCCAGGCCCAGCGCGACCAAGCGCTCCAGGAACTTCAGCAAGCCCGCCAGGCTCGTGAACAGGCCGATTCGGCCCTTCAGGCCCTGGAAGCCCAGTGGCGGGACGCCTTCCAGCGGCTTCGTCAAACGGAACAGGTCTTGCAGAGCCTGGACCGAGAGCGTCAGCGCATCCTCGACGAAATCCGGATGGCCGAAATCCAGTGGGCCGACTGGGAGGCCCGTTGGAAGAACTTTCAGGAGCGTCTGACGGCGGTCCTCCCGGAAGTTCGGCCGGCCGACCTCCTGGCCGAGACGCCTCCACCGGCCGGCGACGCTCGTGAACTCCAGCGTCTGGAGGGTGAACTGGCGGCGATGGGCCCCGTCAATCTTATGGCCCTCGAGGAGTACGAGCGGTTGACCGAGCGGTACCGCTTCCTACGGAGCCAGCAATCGGACCTGCGAGACGGCCTGGAACGGCTTCAGACGGCCCTGACCCGCCTGGACCGCCAGATGCTCGAGCGGCTTCACGGCGTCCTGGAGCGCTTCAACGAGGCCCTGCAGGCCCACGTCCGCCACCTCCTGAACGGCTATGAGGCGCGGCTCGTGTGGCTCGACCCCGCCGACCCCCTTCACAGCGGCGTGGGTCTCGAAGTCCGGCACACCCGTCGGCGGCTCCGGGGTCTTCTCCAGATGTCCGGTGGGGAGAAGACCCTGCTGGGAATCGCCCTGATCCTGGCCGCCAACGACCTCCAGCCGGCGGCCTTCGTCATCCTCGACGAGGCGGACGCCCCCCTGGACGACGCCAACGTGGACCGCTTCATGCAGGCCCTGCGGGCGCAGTGCGACCGGACCCAGTTCATCCTGGTCACGCACAACAAGCGGACTCTTTCGTGGGCCGACGCCCTGTACGGCGTGTTCATGGAGCAGGGCGCGTCCCGTCTGGTGTCCCTGCGGTTGGAAGAGGCTCAGGCGGCCATCTCGTGAGGAAAGACGGCAGTCCGTCACGTGGATGAGGCCCGAAAGGACGCTCCCACGACGGTGGACGTCGTGGCCGGATTCCCGAACTCCCGAATCGCCGAGAAAAGCGAGAAAAGAAAGAGGTCGGGCCCGCGAGCCAAGGAGGTTGCTGGATGAAGGGGGAGGTCACGGACCCGACCGTTGGGGAGAGAATGCCGTTGCCCTATCTAAGCACCGCACGCTAATGTGGAGTCCTGCCAGACCCTCTTGTAGCTCTTCCGACCGAATCCCGATGACACCTGATTAGCGATCCCTTGGAGGCCGGGGACCCCCGGACGGTGGCCCCTCGGGGGGTCGGCGGCCGTGGCGCTCCATCCAACGGAATTTGAGAGCCTGGCGTAAGGACTGGAGCTTCTGCCACTGGTCCGGCTGGAGGACCCGCCGCATGTTTAAGGTCATCTCCAGACGCTTCATCTCGAGCCGGTTGCGGGCCTCCATGAGCTGGCGGGCGGCATCCATGATCTGACGGTCGTCCCATCGGTCCGACGACATCGCCTGTTCTAGATTGAGCCGAGCCTTGCCGACCGCATTCTGGAGGTCCATCAGCTCGGGCTGAAATCGGTAATAGATGTCGTCCAGTTGGCGGATCTGATCGGGCTGGAGGCCCAATTCTTGCTGGACCCGGGGGTGTTGCCACCAGCGGCCCATGGGTCCGGGGCCGGCCCATACGAGGGTGGCCGTCAGAAGGCCACCGGCTAAGAACCCTACTATCCGTTTCATCTTGTACCTCCGCTCCCTTTTTTTAAGATTTTTGGCTCTCCCTCCCCCATCCCCCCTCTCCCAGGGGCGAGAGGACGGGCCGCCGGGTGCCTCGCCCGAAGGAGCTCCGAGGATGCACCTCTTGGTTCACTGGATGCCCGCATGACGGCGGGCGCTCGGTACCCTGAGTTCGGACACTGCCATGACCGGCGGTTCCAAGCAGATGCCACCGCCGCCATCTGCCGACTTACACGGCCAAATGGGCGTACCCGGGCCCGCGCGAGTCCGTCGAGTCCAGGGGCCGGGATTGACCGGGCGGTGAAGCCTCGGCTTGTTCCAGAGCCTGCAGGTCGGCCTCCGTCCACCAGAGACCCGAGCGTTCTAAGTACGAAGGGACCGCATCCGCGTCGGACGTGTCTGTCGATGCGTCCCAGTCCATCCAGAAGGTCACGGCCTCCGTCAGGTCGGCATCGGTCGGCGAGGGCTGGGGCCGATAGACCTCTCGCCAGAGGCCCACACCCAGGGCCACGAGAGTCAGGCCGGCCAGGGCCCATGCCCAAATGAGACGGCCGGCGGACTTTCGTCTCAGGAGGGCCGGGACCCACGCCCGCGTCGGGACGTTCGGGGGTGTCCATCGAGCGGCGGCTTGGCGTTCGGCCTCCAAGTACCGGATCCATGCCTGGCAGTCTGAGCACTCGGCCAGATGCGAGGTCGCCTCGGGTGGGAGCGCGCGGCCCTCATCCAGGATTTCCATCCAGGCGACCTGAAAGGGACGGCACCGGGTCTTCATGGCTCTGCGCCTCCATCCATCGACGGCGGAGCTTCTGACGGCCCCGGAACAGGTAGTTCTTGACCTGTTGCAGGGAGCACCCCAGGGCGGCGGCGATGTCCTCATACGGCAGGCCGTGAAAGGCCCGCAGGATGAGGGCGCTCCGCTCGGCCGGTGACAGCCGTTGCAGACCGTCCATCAGCCAGTCCAACGTCGCGTCCGCCTCCCACCGGGCCTCCGGGTCCGGCTCCTGGGCCCGCTCGGCCGTCTCCGCATGGGCCAGGGGCCACCACCGTCGGAGTCGTTCGTACCGCCACTGGTGGCGCAAGTAGTTAAAAGCGATCCGAAGCACCCATGTCCGAAAGTGACCCTCGGGCCGGTACCGGGGGAGGGCCCGCAAGACACGGTAACAGATTTCCTGGGCCGCATCCTGAGCCCGGTCCACGTCTCGCCAGAACTGAAGCGCATAGGTGTAGGCCGTCGTGTAGACCTCCTCCATCAGCCGGTCGAGGGCGTCCGCATCGCCGGCCCGAGCCCGCTCGACTTCTCGGTCGTCCATAGGGACCTCGGATGGGAGTAGATGCCCCTATTTCCGCCGTCACCCGCCTTGGCCGCGTTCCTTAGATATAAAAGCCCCAGCCTTCCAAAAGTTTCATTCCCAGGAGTAAGGGGGTAGTGGTCAAGGAATGACTGAGATCCCTCGGAACGCCGGGAGTCATCCCGGCGTTCCCCTGCCCCGGCGCCGCCCGTCAGGGCGGCGTCCATCCCATCGGAACACGGCAGTCATGCCGGTGCCATCCTCAGAACACCGGCAGTCATGCCGGTGAACTCATCTCGACCCCCTCCCCAGCCCTATCCCCAAAGGGAGAGGGAGAAGCAGGAGCCGGCAGTCACGCCGGCGTCAGTCCCCTGCTGATCACTACCGGGTAGGGGAAGTAGGGAACCAGGTGGGTATCCGCCATTCGCCGTTCGCCACCTCAACAACTGGGGCGGCGACCCCGGACGGCCTGCTCAAAGGCCCGGCACTCCCGCTCGGACCGGGTGCACTCGTTTTCGATGTAGGTGCACTGCTCCCGAACGGCGTCGCATTCGTCCTTTTTGCATACCAGGAGGCGCCGGTAGCATTCCTCTCGACGCTCCCTGCAGGTCCGGCGGTTCGCCGAGCAGGCGATGGTCGTCATCGCATCTTCGTAGGCCGGCGGCGGCAGGCTTCGGAGGGTCTGGCGAAGACGGGGAAAGGCAGGCGTGTCGAGGGCCAAGTCGGCCCGGGCGGCCGCCCGTTCGGTCCGCAGTTGCCGAACTCGGACGGCCCGGTCGGCGCTCGGCGGGTGGGTCGAAAGGATCCGATTCAGGAAAGCCGTCTCCGAAGCGCCCTTTTCGGCTTTCATCTGGGCGAACTTATCGAAGACCCGGGCCATGCCCTCGGGGTCATACCCGGCTTCCACCATGAGGTGGGTCCCGATCCAATCGGCCTCGCTTTCGTTGTCCCTCGAGTAGGCCAGGCTCGACAGCATGACGCCCAGGTAGCCGACGACGCCGATGACCTGACTCCAGGTCTGCCGGCAGTCGTCTTTGTTGACTTCCTTGCAATTCCCCTTTTCGACCTGGTCGGCCACGGTGACGACGGCTGTCAGCAGGCCCAACTTCAGGAACAGGTCGGACATCCGTTTCGACCCGTGGCGGCCCAGGACGTGACCCATTTCATGGGCCAGGACGCCGGCCAGCTCGGCTTCGGTCTCGACGGTCTTGACCAGCAGGCCCCGATGGACCCGGACAGGCCCGCCCGGCAGGGCGAAGGCGTTCACGACGCAGTCGTCGATGACGGCGAACTGGAAGGGGTACTTGGGGAACGTGGCGGGCACGGCGGCGGTGAGCCGGCTCGTGATGCGGTCGAGGGTGCTCCGGACGGTCGGGTCCTCGAGGTAAGGCAGGCCCTCGGCCTCCAGCTCGGCGATGGCCTCTCGGCCCATCGAGATTTCGCCGGGCACGCTCCAGAGGATGAAGCCCCCGCCGACCTTCCGGCCGTGGTACTCGACAGGCGCCGCACAGGCCAGCAGGCCCAGTAGACTGAAGAAGGCCAGGACCTGAAGCGGTTTGACCGGTCTCTGCATCGCATCTATCTCCGAGAGCGAATGGCGAATGGTCGCGACCCCGCTCTCAGGCGAGCGGGGCTTGGATGTATGCCGCATCCTGCATCTTGTATCTTGCCGCTACTCGCCGCCTGCCGTTCGCCGTCGGTAGGTCCACCAGCCGGCGACGAGGGTCGCCAGGCCGACGGTCAGGAACGCCGCCGCCCGGGCGAAGCCCCGGGTTCCGCCGACGAGCCAATCATAGAAGAAAAGCTTGACGATCCCCAGGGTCACAAGGGCACCGCCCGTCCGCGCCACGATCCGCCACCCCCGGGTCATGCCGAGACGAAGGGCCGGCAGGGCGCCGAGACTCATGAGGCCCGTCACGGCCGCCGTCCGCAGGTTCGCGGGGTATTCGGCCCGGTCCAGGGCATAGGTGACCTCCAGGATGACCCACAGGAGGGAGAAAAGGTAAGCCAAGACGGCGAAAGCCTGAAAAGCGCCCCACGCGGCCGAATGTCGAGCCCGCATGGCCAAGACGGTCAGCGTCCCGACGACGATCAGGAAGCTCGCCGCCCGATGATTCAGGACGGGGGGCGGACCGGACTCTAAGGGGACTTCGAAGACGAAGAGGGCCAGGATCATCATCCCCAGGACCAGGCCCCCGATGAAGCGCCAGAGGCCGGGGAGCGGGGTCGGCGGGGCGGCCATCGCCCACAGGGCGAACAGGGCACCGACGGCCACCAGGGCCGTCCCCCGCCAGTCCGGGACGTCCCAGAAGTCCATCGAACGCCAGGTCTCCAGGCCCAGCCAGAGGAGGGCCAGGCCGTGAATCCCGACCCAGGCCCACGTCCGCGAGTCGAGGCGGGCGGCTTGCGGAGCGCCCTCCGTGGGTACGCTTCCGGCCGACGCTCCGGTCGTAGAAGTCCGTCCGAGAAGCCACTGCTGGAGGAAGAGGGCGACGATGCACGCCCCGTAGCTGGCCGTCCGGACGTTCCAGAAGGGGAGGGCCGAAGCACCATCCTGCAGGGGCGTGTCGAAGACCAGCAGGTGAATCAGCATGAGGGCCGTGACGACGCCGGCCGCCAGCCGGAAGGGTCGCTGACCCGTCGTGGTGCTCAGCCACGTCAGGGCGACGGCCTCGGCGGCCCACCCGACCGTCACCCAGTGCCAGTCCCACTGGACCGGGAAGACCAGCGTCAAAAACACGACGGCCAGGCTCAGGAGAAAGTCCCGCAGGACCCGGTCCTGGCGGGCCCGGACGGTCGTCACGCCGGCGACGGCGGCGTAGATCCCGGCGAATCCCAGGGGCAGAAGACCCAGGACACCGGCCGATTCCAGACGTTCGGCCAGCAAGTACCATCCGGACGCAAAGCCCAAAATCCCGTTGCCCAGGACGACCATCAGGTCCGGGAAGGGGAGGCGCTCCGGCCGGAGCCAGGGATGGAGCAGGGGGGCGATCAGAAAGATCCCGAACAGTCCGGCCCCGTACCCCAGCGCCACGTCGAGGCGGTCCGGCCGGTAGGTGTCCAGCAGGTACGCCCACCAGTAGGCCTGCGTCCAGAAGTAGGCCATCCCGTAGAGGACCCGCCACCGGTGCACGGCCAGGGCGACCGGGATCGCCAGGTCCAGGACGATGAGATAGGGAAAGAGCACGTGTTCCTGGACCCGACCCGTCGAGAGCCACAGGGGCGTCAAAAATCCGCCCGTCAGGGCCATGACGATCAGGAAGGCCGAGGTATACCGCAGGGCCAGGCCGACGCCCGTCAGAGTCGTCAGGGCCATGCCGGCGAAGGCGGCGGCCTGGGGGATGAACCGGTAGTGCCAGAAAGCCGCATACAGGGACAGATACAGGATACCCAGGCCGAGGGCGTCGATACCGAAACCGAAGGCCCGCCAGCCCCGCTGAATCAAGCGGTGGCCCAGGGCTAAGACGGCGACCCCCGTCATCAGGGCCAGGACGATCCCCGCCTCCGGCCGCTGTTGGACGACGGACCGCAGGAAGTAGGCCACACCGATGAACAGGATGAGGGCCCCGACGACGAGGCTCAGACGCCAGGCCGTCCAGAAGGGCTCCGGGGCGGCCGGCGGCGTCGGCGGGCGGCCCCTCCCGATCGGTCCAGGGGGCTCCGGCGAAGGGATCGACGGCGGGGTCGGACGAGGCGGTTCGACGACGGGCGACGGGGCCGGCGCGACCTCTTGGGCCGGTGGCCCCGGCGCTTGCGCCTCCGGCACCAAGGGGGCCGGCGCCTCCGGGAGTCCGGCCAGCCGGGCCTCCAGGTCCCGAACACGCTGGGCCAG
>BEHN01000029.1 GCA_002898535.1 bacterium HR11 | reverse complement strand
CGGGGCGGGCCTAAGGGGGCGGGAAGAGCTCGTGTGTCCCCGGTGTGGCCTGGAGGGGAACCGCCACATCCTGGCGGCCTGGAACATCGCCCTGCGGGGCCGGGCGAGACTCCCCCTCGGGGGGCCGGGCCGGTCCGAGGAGGGCCGAGACCTCTTCGGGCGGCTCCAGTCGCCCCGATGGGGGCAGGGGGTCATGGGCGCTCCCGGTTGCCCCCTTCCTGTCCGGGTCGGGCTGGACCGCCGGCCCCCGGGTCGGCGGCCGGCCGCCCGGACACAGGGGGAAGCGCAGGCAACTGCGTAAGTCCTACTTAGGACGAGACGATTCCCACGCAGGGTTTGAGAGAGGCGGCGATGATGGCGATTCCCCTCCCGACGGTCCAGCGGCTGATACGGGTCCTGATGACGCTTCCCGGCGTGGGTCCCCGGACGGCCCAGCGGCTGGCCATGCATGTCTTACAGCTCCCGCCCCTGGAGGTGCAACGGCTGGTCGAGGCCATCCAGGAGGCTCGGGCGTCCGTGCGGCTGTGTGCGCAATGCTTTTCGATGACAGAAGACGAGGTCTGTGCCGTGTGCCGGGACCCCCAGCGGGCGACGGGGGTCCTCTGTGTCGTGGAAGCGCCCCTCAACGTATGGGCCATCGAGCGGACGGGCGTCTTTCGGGGTCATTACCACGTCCTGATGGGCGTCCTGTCGCCCCTGCACGGCGTGGGGCCGGAGCAACTGAAGATTCGGGAGCTGATGGAGCGTTTACGGTCGGGTCGGTATCAGGAGGTCGTCTTAGCCCTGAACCCGACGGTCGAGGGGGAGGCGACGTGCACGTACCTGGCGGCCCAGATCAAGCCCCTGGGCATACGAATCACTCGGTTGGCGGCGGGGCTTCCGATGGGGGCCGACATCGAGTACGTCGACGAGCTGACCCTTACACGGGCGCTTCAGGGACGGCTGGACCTGTGAGGTCGCCGCTCGTCAGACCTGATACTTGCCGAAGTCTTCGGGCTCCATGCTCTCCAGCCACTGCTGGACCGATTCGGTCTGCTCGTGGAGGTCGATGGTCTTGGCTTCCATCAGGACGCGTTCGCTGACGTAGATCGGGGCGTTGAACCGGAGGGCCAGGGCGATGGCGTCGCTGGGTCGAGCGTCGACGACGACCGTACCCGAGGGGTGTTTCAGGACGAGGATCGCGTAGAAGGTATTCTCCTGGAGGTCGTGGACGACGACCTTTTCCAGACGGGCATCCAGGCCCTCGATGACGTTGCGGAGCAGGTCGTGGGTCATGGGGCGGGGGGGCTGGACATTTTCCAACTGCATGGCGATGGCGCTGGCTTCGGCCATCCCGATCCAGATCGGCAGGAGGGATTCACTGTGGGAGTCAGCCAGGACGACGATGGGCATGCGGTTCAGCGGGTCCATGAAGAGGCCCTTGATTTGCATCCGGACCTCTTTGCTGTCCGACCAGGTCATGCACGTCCTCCGAACCGGATTTCCCGAGCACAACCCGCTGGTCGTTGTGCATTCAAATTTATGCTGGGGTCCTCCAAGCGTCAAGAATTTGCAGGGCCAGTGCGAGGGCGGCCCGCATCCCGTCGGGCCGGGCGACCCCCTGGCCGGCGATGTCCGGGGCGGCCCCGTGGTCGGGAGACGTCCGGACGAAAGGCAGGCCCATCGTCAGGTTCACGCCCTGGCCGAAATCCAGGAGTTTGACGGGGATCATGCCCTGGTCGTGATAGAGGGCCACGACTAAGTCCCACCGGCCCTCCAGGGCCTGGCGGAATAGGGTCTCGGCCGGGGCCGGGCCTTCGACGGCCAGGCCCTCGGACTGAAGCGTTCGCACGGCTGGCCGCACGACCCGCTCCTCCTCGTCGCCCATCAGGCCGCCCTCGCCGGCATGGGGATTCAGGCCGCAGACGGCGACCCGGGGCTCGGCGATACGAAACCACCGAAGGAGGTCCCGGTAGGCAATCCGCACGGTCTCGACGATGAGGGCCGGGGCGAGGACCTCGGCGACCCGCCGAAGGGGAATGTGGGCCGTCACGAAGGCGACCCGCAGGCGGGGCGTGATCATGCTCATGACCGTGCGAGTCTGAAAGCGAGCGGCCAAAAATTGGGTGTGGTCCCATAGGGCGTGGCCCGCCAATTCCAGGCTCTTCTTCATGATGGGGGCCGTGACCAAGGCGTGGACCTCGCCGGTCGCTAAGTCTCGGGCGGCCGCCTCCAGCGACTGGGTGACCCACCGGCCGGCCGTCGCGCTGGGCCGGCCCCATTCGGTATGCCGAACGTCCCAGGGGATATCGACCCACTCCAGGTCGGGCCCCTCCGGCCATGGCAGGCCCCACTGACGGGCCCAGAGGCGCAGGGCTTCGACGGGACCATACACCCGTATGGAGAGTCGATGGGCCGGCCGAGCCGCCAGGGCCTTCAGGACGACCTCCGGACCGATTCCATTCGGGTCCCCACACGTGACGCCGACCCGTAGAACGGGACCGCCGGTCATAGGACTACCCTTAGGGCAGAGGGACCAGGTAAGGTCCTGGTCCCGGGAAGAACAAGCCCCAGACCACGGACGACAAGCCTATCAGGCCTCAGAACGGGGTCACCCGGTCGACCGAGGTAGGTCTGAGGTCCGTGGTCTGCATCCCGCATTCCGTATCTACTGCATGTACTTCGGGGGCAGATCGACCGCCGCCCCTTCCGCCGCCCCGATCATGTCCTCTAAGCCCTCCATCCAAAGGCGGACGTTCGAGATGAAGGCCTTGAAGGATTCACTCAACGTCGGGCCGGCCATCTCGGGGGCGGCCACGGCCCGGACAAAGCTGTCGTAAAGATGAGTCGGTACCTGTAAGTTCTGCAGGTATTCCAGCATCTTCGACCGGGTCTCCTCGATGCGTCGGAGCGAGTGGTCGTCCGGCCGGACCTGGTAAATCTTGGCGTACTGGAACAGGGAGACGGCGTAAAAGCCTGCCAGGAAGGCCCAAAAGTAGGGTCGGGGGAGCATCTCGAAAGAGTCGGTCAAGAGATCGACCCATTCCCGATTCTGTCGCATCGCCTCCAGGATTTCCTCGATATCGAGACCCAGGGACCGACCCATCGTGACGGCTGAGCGATTTAAGACCGCATCTTCCGGTACCTCCGGATTTCCCAGCATGATGCCCAGGAAGAAGCTATTACTGACACGGCGACGTTCTTCCAATGTCGCTCGGTCCCACCAATTCATGACCCCCCCTGTGACCTGGTTCTGGGGCCAGGTCTTGGCTCTCAGGTCTTGGGTGCTGGGTGTTGGGGCTTCCGGAAATCCGGGCCCTCTTGCCTGAATGGAAGTTAACATAGCCGTTCGGGCGGTGAGAAGTGCGATAGGAAGCGGAAAGAGCACCTCCACGAAAGCATGATGTTTCAGGCAGTCGGCCGATGGGCCGTCGGCAGGTGGGCCGATGGGCAGGTGGGCCGGTCGGGCGACGGGCGCCTATCCCCGGAACACCGGCCGTCATGCCGGTGGCTTCCGGAGAGAGCCCGCCGTCCTGCGGGCGTCCTCCTCATGGACCGCCCGTCCTGGCCGTGTCGATCCCCTCCGAACACCGCCAGGGATGGCGGTGGCATCCTTAACAAGCTTGAAACATCGAGATCGCCGGGCCACCGTTTTCCCGGATGGGAACCGCATGCTCCCCACCGAACGGCTCTACTAAAGTAAGTATATCAGAGCCGTTCGGTTCCGGGAACTACGGATCCGACGGAGATGAAGCCGGTAAAATCGTGCTTTTCGAGGCACCTCGGGTCCAACCCGGATGCCGCTTCCATCGGACCGAACCGGTCGGACGATCCTCCCGGCTCAGCGCCCTATCGCCCCACCGGTCTTTCTTCCGGCGGAGGCAGGACGACGGGCGTCCCGTCTTCTCGAAACCACCAGTGGGGTGCTTCGACCCATAGGTCCTCGATGTTGTAATAAAACCGAGTGTCTTCATCAAACACGTGAATGACCAAGTCGGTGTAGTCGAGGACGACCCACCGGGCCGTCTCGTAGCCCTCGACGTGGTGAAGTCGGAGTCGGGGTTCCAGGGTCTCCCGCAGGTGGTCGACGATGGCCTGCACGTGGGGTTGGACCTCCCCATGGCATATCATGATGTAATGAGCGTAGTCGCACAGCTGACGGACGTCGAGGACTAAGACCCGTTCAGCTTTCTTTTCCAGCGAGGCCTGAACGGCCATCCGACAATATTCGGGAAGCGTCGTCTTCATCGAGGCGGGACCTCCTCTGTAGCGGTGTTCGGTACTGGGTATCAAAGACCCCAGGCCCCGGACTACAGACCTGTCGTGGAAGTTCGGTTCACCTCGTCTCGGGACGAAACATCCCGGTGACCTCGTTGAGTCTATAGTCTGTGGCCTGGCGTCTGGGGTCTCTTTTACCCAGCACCCGACACTCCATCATCCGAGCGCCTCTGAGACATACAGTCGGTAGCGCTGGATGTAGGCCGCTACGGCCGGTACGACCCACTGGGCAAAGGGGCGGCCCTGCCGGCAGGCGTCTCGGATCGCCGTCGCCTGAATGTCTACAGAGAGGTCCGGGATCAGGACGACCGCCGGCGGCGACGGCCACGGTTTCGGATGGCCGACATACAGGGGCACAGAAGGCAGATGCGTCGCGTGATACGCCTGCACCTGCTCGACGGACACGGGCGACCGGTGGAAGACGCAGACCGTGCACAGGTCCAAGTGGCGCGGGAACTCGTACCAGGTATGGAAGGTCAGGTAGGCGTCGGCGCCCATCACGAAGACGACCTGGTCGGGCCGCGTCCCCCAGGCCTGGTGAAAGCGGCGGAGCGTCTCGACCGTATAGGCCGGGGCCGCTCGGGTGAGCTCGTCGTCCCAGACCATCGCCCACGGGCGGTCTTGCAAGGCCAAGGCCAGCATGGCGAAGCGGTGATGGGCAGGCGTCAGGTCCGTCGGGTCCCGATGCGGCGGCGTCCCCGAGGGGACAAAGAGAAACTTTTGAAGCGAAGGCCGGTGCCGATACCACCAGTCGGCCACGGCCAGGTGACCCCGATGCACCGGGTCAAAACGACCGCCGAAGAGGACCCAATCGCTCACCGTCTCGCCGTGCCTCCGGTCCTGGTAATAAAGGGCACAGGGCAAGGAGCCTGGGTTCCTATACCCTCTGCCCCTTGCCCTATGCGCTATGCTCTATGCCCCATTTCGACGATGGCCGTCTCGGCCGTCCGGTGCAAGGTCTCGGCGACCCAGTCCATCAAGGACTCCAGGCCTGCCCCCGTCCGGGCCGAGATGGCGAAGAACGGCGTCTGGTCCTGAGCGGCGGCTATCGCCAAGCGCTCGACCCGGTCGGGGACGGCGATGTCTTGCTTGGTCGCTACGACGGCCCGGGGCCGTTCCAGCAGGGCTGGGGCATAAGCCCTCATCTCTCGGAGAAGAGTCTGGTAGGCCTGGACCGGGTCGGGGGCCAACTCCGAACAGTCGACCAAGAGGAGGAGGAGCCGGGTCCGCTCGATATGCCGCAGGAACTGAAGGCCCAGACCCCGGCCCTGGGCGGCCCCCTCGATGATGCCCGGGATGTCGGCCATGACAAAGCGCCGGTAATGCTTCCAGAACACGACGCCCAGGTGGGGGACGGTCGTCGTAAAGGGGTAGGGGGCGATTTTCGGCTTGGCCGATGAGACAGCCGCGATCAGGGTCGACTTCCCGGCGTTGGGCAAGCCGACCAGACCGACGTCGGCCAACAGCTTGAGCTCCAGGTGGAGGCGCCGTTGTTCGCCGGGTTCGCCCGGCTCGGCGATGTAAGGCGCCTGCCGGGTCGGCGTCGCAAAGCGGGCGTTCCCGCGACCGCCCCGACCACCCCGGGCCACGAGGGCCGTCTGGCCCGGCTCGACCAGGTCGGCCAGGACCCGGCCGGCCTCGTCGTAAACGACCGTCCCGACGGGGACCCGCACGTAGAGGTCCGACCCGTCGCGACCCGTCCGGTTTTTGCCCCGGCCGTGCTGACCCCGCGGGGCTTCGAAGCGACGTTGAAACGTGAAGGGATACAGCGTGTTCAGGTGCGGGTCGGCGACCAGAAAGACGTGGCCGCCCCGTCCCCCGTCGCCCCCGTCGGGCCCTCCCCGGGGGACATACTTCTCCCGCCGGAACGATACACAGCCATTCCCTCCGTCGCCGGCCTTAACGACGATTTCGACGACGTCGATAAACATAGGCCACGTCGGGACGCCGCTACGCCGTCACGCCGCACCCGTATCGACGGGCAGGACGTGGACGAAACGGCCCATCCGGCCCTTCGCCTCGAACCGGACGATCCCGTCGACCTTGGCAAACAGGGTCCAGTCCCGACCCACGCCGACATTCCGGCCCGGCTTGATCGGCGTCCCCCGTTGCCGGACCAGGACGGCGCCGGCCCGGACGAACTGGCCGTCAAAGCGCTTCACCCCCAGATACTTGGGATTGCTGTCTCGGCCGTTGCGGGAACTGCCTTGCCCCTTCTTATGGGCCATCGATGCCTCCGTATAACCGTAATAAGTTGGGTATCGGGTGCCGGGAGAAAAGGTCGCGAGCCGCGGCCTCCCGGCCGCCGGCGTCTCGGGACGGGGCCGCCCGGTCGACCGGCCCGGTCTGAGGGCCGAATCCTTCTCCCCCGGGGCCTGGGACCCGAGGCCTCATCCGGCGTCCCGGGGCTGGATGGCCTCCACGTAGACGACGGTCATCCACTGCCGGTGACCCTGCTTCTTCTTGTACTGTTCCTTGCGGCGCTTCTTGAACACGATGACCTTCTTGGCCCGCTCATGCCGTCGGACGGTCGCCTTCACGACATAGTCCAAGGGCCGACCGGCGGCGACCACCGTGCCGTCCTCGGTGCGGACCAGGTAGACGTTCGTGAACTCCACGACCGCGCCGGGCGCTTGGTCGATCTTCTCCAAGCGGACCAAACGGCCGGGTCGCATGATGTATTGCTTGCCGCCGTGCTCCACGATGGCATACATCGAATGCCGCTCCTTCGAAACGCAGGAATTGCACCCCGGCGAGTCCCGACTCGGCCCCCTGTCGGACTGGCAGGGTCTTATTATTTTGGTCTCCTCCCGGTACCGAGGCAACTGACCTTGACGGGAGAAAGTTTGGCGAATAAAATAGGGGTGCTCACGCGGGGAGGTGCCCGCCATGCTGAAGGAAGTCCGCATCCGTCACTTCGGGCCCTTTGAATATGCCGAATGGAACCTCCATCCGGCCTGGACGGTCCTGACGGGCGAGACGGGCGCCGGCAAGTCCCTCCTCATCGAGGCCCTCCAGTGCATCGCCGGCGAACGGGCCCAGGCCCGGTGGTTTTCGCCCAAGTCGCCTTGGACCGAAGTCGAGGCCGTCTGGGAGGTCCCCCGCCATCCCCAGCTCCGGCGGGTCCTCGAGGGCCTTGGTCTCACCGAAGAAGGGGACGACGCCACCCTGGTCGTCCGGCGCCGGATTTACACCGACGGTCGTCAGCAGGTGTGGCTTCAGGGACGCCGCTCGACCCTCAAGAACCTGCAGGCGGTCATGCGGCTGTTTTTGGACATCTGCGACCAGTGGGGCATCGCCCGCATGCTCTCGGGCGACGTCCAGCGGGCCTGGCTGGACGCTTACGGCCAGCACGACGACCTCTTGAAGACGGTCCACCGCCTGGCTCGGCAAATCCGTCGGCACGCCCGGACCCTTCGGACGGCCGAGGCGCCGGAGACGATCCGTCAGCGCCTGACGGGGATGCGCCAGGAGTGGCAGGAGCTCATGGCCGCCGACTTAAAGCCGGGCGAAGACGAAGAACTGGAGCGTCAATTCCAACTTCTGAGCCGGTCCCTTCAAATCCAGGAGGCCGTCGAGGCGCTGGTCCAGGACCTTCAGGAGGGGGACGCACCCTTTATCCAGCGGGTTCGTCACTGGCAGAAGACCCTCGAGGACCTGGCCCGGTGGGCGCCGGAGCTGGCCAGTTATGGGCCCGTGCTGGACGAGTGGCGGGCGACGGCCCAGGCCCTCGTGTTCGACCTCGTGCGGCTCCGGGACCGAGCCCAGTGGGACCCGGCCGAGTGGCAACGGGTCGAAAGTCGGCTCGGCTTCCTGGAGCACCTGAAGCGGAAGTATCGGATGGACTATGCAGGCCTCCTGGCATATCGGGACCGACTGGCCCAGGAGATCGAACAGCTCGAGCGGCAACTCTCCCAGAAGGACGAACTCCGGGCCGAGGTCGAACGGCTCTACCGGGCGTATCGGGAAGCGGCCGTCGAGCTCCACCACGCTCGCGTGCGGGCGGCCCAGCGGCTTTCGGAAGTGGCGACCGAGCAGGTCCGTCGGCTGGCCCTGCCGGACGCCGAGATCCGGGTCGAGGTCACCGAGGCCCCCCTCCCCGAGACGTGGTCGCCGGACGTAGCAGTCCATGAATCGGGCGCCGACCGGGTCGTCTTCCAGTTCCGGTCTCATGGCGGGCTTCCCCTGCTTCCCCTCGTGCAGGTCGCCTCGGGCGGGGAACTGGCCCGGGCCGTCTTGGCCTTGAAGACTGTCGTCGGCCGGACGGCCTGGCCCCGGACGGTCGTGTTCGACGAGGTCGACATGGGCGTCGGCGGGGAGGCCCTCGAGGCCGTCGGCCAGATGTTGCGGGCCTTGGCCGCCTTTGACCAGGTCATCACGGTCACGCACTGGCCCCAGTTGGCCGCCATGGCCGACGACCACTGGCAGGTCCTGAAGGAGACCCGGGCGGGTGAGACCGTCCTGACCCTGCGGGCCCTGACGCCGGCCGAGCGGGTCCAGGAA
The DNA here is from genome assembly GCA_002898535.1 of bacterium HR11. Lineage (NCBI taxonomy): Bacteria > bacterium HR11. The sequence continues at coordinate 15,193 of BEHN01000029.1, read as the reverse complement.
ATCATCCGGATGCTGGGCGGTCAGGCCGTGGCGCCGACCGTCCGGGCCCATGCGGAGGCCCTGCTCGAGCGTTTTCGGAAGATTTCGTAATTGAGGCAGATGGGCAGTGGGCAATGGGCTGGTCAGCCAGTTGGGTAGGTAGGAGCAACCTATAAGGGTTGTCGACTGTTGTCCGTTTTATCGTCATTGGTTTCTCCTCGACTCCTGTCACTGGCCTTCGTCGGGAAATCCGGTATACTCATCGTGAATGGCCGGCGATAACCAAGCCGGTTCCTTTGGGCGGGCCGCCCCGAAACGGCCCTACCGGGAGTTCCCCGGGAAGTGACGCCTGTGGAGACCGGCTCTGCGGCGGAACGGGGCCGACCCCGGTCTACGAGCACCCGGTCGGTGAAGCGGGAAGTGGCCGGTCATCTATGGAACCCGGTCGGGTGAAATAGATGACGATGAGTCACGGAACGGTTGCCCGAAAGGATCGTCGGCCTCATCGGCCCGGGACTGCCGGTAATGGCACCTTCCCAGAGGGGGACCTCGTCTAGACCGTCGGTCTCCGCATAAGGGGACGTCCAAGGGACAGTTCGCGTTCAGATTCCCGACTCATTCCCTTAGGTCAGAGGCTTGCCCCCTACCTACCCATCTACCTACTGCCGACCTGCCCACTGCCTATCTGCCCATCTGCCCATGCTTGAAAAATCGTCCCCCTCATCCGGAGACCCGCCATCTCATCCCGCACCCCGTCCTTTCTCAAGCCTGTGGCCTTTGCAAAACCGCGTGGGGCGGTCTACCTTAGGAGGGGTTTTGGTCAAGAGGTCTGAGATAGGCGTAGGGCTTCATCGGAAAGGAGGCTGGCATGTCCCATCGGGCCTTTGAAGAGCGCATGCGGGAGCTTCGGGAGCGGCTCCTGTACATGGCCCGGCTGGTCCGGGAGATGGTCGAGGCCAGCGTCGAGGGCCTGCGCCGGGGGGACCCCCGGCGGCTGGACTGGGTCCTCCAGACGGAAGAGACGGTCAATCGGCTGGAGATCGAGATCGACGAGCGGTGCGCCACGGTTCTGGCCCTGCACCAGCCCGAGGCCCGGGACCTGCGGACGATCCTGATGGTCCTGAAGATCAACAACGACCTGGAGCGGATCGGCGACCACGCCGTCAACATCGTCGGCCACGCCCGGGCCCTGCTGAGCCAGCCGCCCGTCAAGCCCCTGGTCGACATCCCCCGGATGCAGGAGCTGGCCTGCCAGATGCTGGACCTGGCCCTGGACGCCTTCATCTACGGCAAGGAGGACCAGGCCCGCCGGGTCTGCCGGATGGATGACCTGGTCGACCACCTCCGGGACCAGGTCATCCGGGAGCTGTTGACCTACATGATGCAGAACCCGGCCGTCATCGACCAGGCCCTGCGGCTGATCCTGATCAGCCGGGACCTCGAGCGGGTCGCCGACCTCTCGACCAACATCGCCGAGGACGTCGTCTACATGGTCGCCGGGGTCACCATCAAGCACCATGCCCAGGAGAAGGCGGCTCAGACGTCCACGACGTAAGTCGCCCACCAGCGGCCGTCGGCGTCTTGCCACACCCGGAGGCGGTAGTACGTGATGGCTTTGACCTCCCGCTCGAGGGGCTCGCGAGCGATGTCGAACCGGCCTCCCTGCAAGACTGCGTGGAGGCGTCGGGGCGAGAGTTCGTGGAAGACCCGCTGGGGATAGACCTCGTGATACGCACTCTGGTAGTAAAGAAGCTCGCTCAGGAAGTCCTTCAGCAGGACTTCGACGTCCGGCGCCTCCAGGGTGATCTCCCGCCGGGTCGGCTGGACGACGGTAAAGTGGTGGCGGAGTAAGTCGTAGAGGCCGTCGGCGGCCGCCTGGAAGAGGTCCTCCAGGGTGGCGCCCCACGCCTGGATGCCCATCTCCCCTTCGTGTTCGATCCACTCGAATCCCCGCTGACTCATGGCGAAGGCGGAAAAGGCCTGCAAGAGGCGGGATGCGAGATGCAAGATACAAGAGCGGGACGCAGGATGCAAGACGCAGGACGGGGATGGAGCCCAGGGTCCGGGAGTCCGGGCATTCGGGAGGTGGGCCATTTTCATCTAAGCCCCGTTCGCCCGAGCGGGGTCGCCGTTGCGATGGGGCGACGTGACGAGGTAATGACCCCTGACTCCTCACCGTACTGAGTTCTGGATGGAGCGATACCGAACGCCGGCCCCTCCCGCCCATGCGTTTTGACAGGCGGAGGACCTTGTTATAAAGTAGGCCCCTCCTGTCGTCAGGCGCCGAAAGCCGCGGACCGTCTCCTCCGGACATACGCGTGATTCGGAGGGTTCCGATGCGGATCGTCGCTTGGATAGGGATGACCCTCTGGGTCCTCGGGACCGCCCCCGGATCGATCGCACTCCCAGGAGGTCGAACGATGCAGGAACGACCGAGTGCCGTGACCCTGCGGGGCAAGCCCCTTACGCTGGTCGGACCGGAACTCCAGGTCGGGGACAAGGCCCCGGACTTCCGACTCATAAACACGGACCTTCAGCCGGTGACTCTGAAGGATTTTGCAGGGAAGGTCAAAATCATCAGTAGTGTCCCGTCCCTGGATACGGACGTGTGCAGTCGGGAAACTCAGAGGTTCAATCAACTGGCGGCGCAGATGGGGGACGACGTCGTCATCTTGACCGTCAGCATGGACCTGCCCTTTGCCCAGAAGCGCTGGTGCGGCGCCCACGGTGTGGACCGTGTGATCACGCTGTCGGACTATCTGGACCATTCGTTTGGTCTGAACTACGGCGTGCGGATCAAGGAGCTGGGCCTGCTGGCCCGGGTCGTCTTTATCCTGGACCAGAAGGACGTCATCCGATACGTCCAACGGGTCCCTGAGATTGCTCAGGAGCCGGACTACGAGGACGTCCTCCGGGCCCTGAAGAAGATTCAGGGGTCATAGATTTTGGGACATTCAGCGCGTCGGGTGCCGGGCGTTCGGCCTTTCCGACGACCCGGTACCGGAAATAAGACGGTGTATGCGTGAGTTCCGGATCCTCGTGGGGTTTTGGGTCCTGACCCTGATGGGAGGACCGGGGGGGCCGCCCCTGTCGGCCGACCGGCCGGCGGGCGAGCTACGTATCGGGGTCCTGCTGTCGCTGAGTGGCCGCAACCAAAGCGTCGGTCAGGCGATGAAGGGGGCCGTCGAGCAGGCCGTGCGGGATGCGGCGGGGCGGATGGCCCGCCTGCCCCCGATCCGCCTGGAGTTTGGGGATGACCAGGGCACGGCCCGTCAGGCCTCCGGCGAGACCCAGCGGCTGGCCCAGGCGGGCGTCTCCATCGTCCTGGGCGGTTCGGGTTCCAATCAAGCCCTGGCGATGGCCCAGGTGTGCGTCCGTCTGAACCTGCTGTGCCTGACTCCGTCGGCGACCCACACCCAGCTCGAACAGATGGGGCCTCGGGTCTTCCGGTTCCTGCCGTCCAACGAGACGATGGCCGCCTTTCTGGCGCGCGTCGCCGTTCAGGACTTGAAGCTCCGGGGAGTGGCCCTCCTGACGAACGTGAGCAACGCCTTCAGCACGGATCTGGCCCGGGCCTTCCGGAAGCACTACGAATCGGTCGGGGGCAAGGTCGTCCGGGAGGTCACCTACGATGCGGAGACGCCGCCGGGGATGGTCCTGACCCGGGCGGGGGCGGCCCCCGCCGTGTTCCTGCCCGATAACCAGAACATGACCGTCCCGATCGTGACCGTCTGGGCCCAGAAGGCACCGTCTCGTCCCGTCTTTCTGGGGCCAGATTCCTGGTCGATCCCCGAGGTCTGGGCCCTGTTCCGGCAGTACGGCCTGACGGCTTATTACGTGACGTATTACGACCCCACGGCGCCGGCGTGGCGGGATTTTGCCCGGCGTCTGCGCAAGAAACCGGAAGAGGTCAGCGCCTTTGAGGGCGCTGCTTACGACAGCATGACCCTCCTGCTGGAAGCCGTCGCCCGGGCCGAGTCGCCGTCTCCGGCCGCCGTGGCCGAGGTCTTGCGTCGGATGTCTTTCGAAGGCGTGACCGGCCGCGTCCGATTCCAGGGGGCTCAGTCGGCCGACCACGAACTCTTCGTCCTGCAGGTCCTGCCCGACCGCCTCCGGGTCGTCGCGTCCTCTTTGCAAGTCCAGTGATGGGCATCGGCTCGGCGGGTGGATCGTGGGGCCCATCCGCTATGCATCCGAGTCGGCCCGGGACCTGCGCTACCTGCCCATCTGCCTATCGGCCTGCGGTCCGGGGGCGTCCTGATGAAGCTCTCGGTCATCATCCCGGTTTACAACGAAATCGACACGATCGCCGAGGTCCTCCGACGCGTCCGGGAGGTCCCGGTCGAGAAGGAGATCGTCATCGTCGATGACGGCTCTCAGGACGGGACCCGGGAATGGCTCCAGCGCTATCAGGCTCCGGACACCCGGGTCGTCTTCCACGACCGCAATCGGGGGAAGGGAGCCGCCATCCGGACAGGCCTCCGGCATGTCACGGGCGACGTCATCCTGATTCAGGACGCCGACCTGGAACTCGACCCCGCCGAGTATCCCGTCCTGCTGGAACCTATCCGCCGCGGGGAAACCCAGGTCGTGTTCGGGTCCCGCTTTCTGCGGCGCCCCGAGCGGGTCTGGTGGGCGACGTATCTGGCCAATCGTATCCTGACGTGGTTGACGAATCGATTGTATCATGCCCGCCTGACGGACATGATGACATGTTACAAGGTCTTCACCCGGGAGGTGGCCCAGAGCCTTCAGTTGGTCAGCGACCGCTTTGAGATCGAGCCCGAGCTGACGGCCAAGATCCTCCGGGGCGGGTGGTCGATTCGGGAGGTGCCCGTGAGCTATCGGCCCCGAGTTTATGCCCAGGGGAAGAAAATTCACGTGCGGGACTTTTTCCGGGTCGTCCGGGCCCTTTGGCGGTTCCGGCATTTTGAGCCGGCCCGGCCCGAGGCGGCCCGCCGGGCGGGCATCTCCTCTACACTTTGATGCGTTTGATCTGGTCCAGTAGAGTCCGGACGACATCCCGCCCTTTGAGTTTGACGACTTCCCGGACCATCTGGACGATGGCTTCTTGGACGGCCTGCAGGCCCTGGCCGTCCTGGACGGCCGCCCGGGCCTTCAGGTAGTAGGTCTCCACGATAGGGGCACAGTCGGGCCCCAGGACTTCCAGGCTGACGTGGCGCACCCGGTCGAGGTAGGTCAAGAGCCGCTCGTGACGAGTGGCCGGGGTCACGCCCGAGGCTTGCATGTCGGAAGAGACCTCCGAACGGATGGCGCCCGTATCCTCCACGGCGGGTGGAGGCGACGGGGGCGGCCCCGACGCCGGTTCTTTTAGAGATACCAGGTTGTGCGTGATAAGACCATACAGGATTTTCGAAGTATCGAAGAGGCTTAAGCCGCAAACCTGGGCCAACTCCCGGATCGTTTTTTGGCCGTCGATACGGGCCAGGACCATCCATTCGCCTGTATTCAACTGGACGTGGCTCCGGCCCTGCGGCAACGAAGGTACGATTTCAGGGATCATGTCCATCGAGGGGATCTTCCGAGAGAGGATGCGCCATTCGTCGATCCGACGAGCGGCCTCCATGAAGAGGGTCGTGTTACTCCGTTGGACCGTCACGCGGGGCGGCCGGACCTCCGGCTGAAACAGGAACTCGCCCTCGTTCCAGATGGCCATCTCGTAAACGGCGTCTTCGCCCTGCAGGTCCCCGACCTCGGCGTGCACGATCTGGCCTTCCTGTAAATAGATGCGTCCCTCGGTCGTGCCTCGACGAAGCAGGAACATCCCCGTCTTCCCGGCCGTGCTGACTAATTGAACGATGTCTGGCAGTTGAATGTCCTTTAAAGAACCCTGCAGGCTCATCGATGACCCATCAAAGCCCTTGCGCCCCTGCGGCCCCCAATGTAGTGCCGGGGACCGATAAGATCAACAGGGGCCCCTCAGTGACCCGTCATCCCTTTGCACGGTCCTGTTTCCCATAGAGTCAAGGCTTGTCATAGGGAGGGGCGACTCGCCCTGCGCCATTCAAAAGGCCTCCAGGACGGCACTCACCAGGGTCTGCGCCAGGGTCTGGCCCAGCTCGTCGATGGCTTGGACTTCCGGGTCCGTGTAAGGCCGCCCCGAAGCCCCGGCGACGGAAAATTGATTCCGGAAGACCCAGTTCGGATTCTCGAACAGGACGGATTCCCCGGGCACTCGGTAAAACCGCACTCGTAGACTGATCAGCACCTGAAAAGTCTCGGCCTGTCCCTGGACGGTCCATCCTACGGGGGTGACCTGGAAAGTCTGAACTTCCAGCTTCAGGACCGCATCGGCGCCCTCGGGGTCGGCTTGGATCCGGCGGTGGGTCCGGGCGACAAAAGCCTGAACGATGTGCTGGGTCAGCTTCTGCTGGATTTCCGCCCGAGGCAAGACACCCTCGACAGGCGGAATGGCGATGACCCGCACGTCCGGCGTCAGGATCCCGGCGCCCTGACCCTGGAGGGCATATCCACAAGCCCCGCTGAGGGCCATCCAGCCGACCCAACAGAGCCGCCCCAGCGTTTTACTCACCGACCTCCGATACATGGAGAAGCTCGGACACGGTCTTCAGTAGCGTCGCCGAGTGCACAGGCTTCGTGATGTAGACGTTCGCCCCCAGGGCCAGCGCCCGCTTGCGGTCCTCCTCGGCCCCCTCGGTCGTCACGATGACGATCGGCACGTCCTTGTATTCGGGGTTCTGACGCAGGATGCTGATCAGCTTGAGCCCGTCCATGACCGGCATATTGATGTCGATGATGAACAGGTCCATCTTCTCCTGATTGAGCTTTTTGAGGGCCTCGACCCCGTCGCCGGCCTCGACGACCCGTAGATTTTTCAGACGTTTCAAGGCAAAGATCAGAAGCTGTCGCATCGTCGGCGAGTCTTCGACGATCATAACGGTCCGGCTACTCATGGACGCGAGGCTCCGCGGAAGTTCCCGCCCTACGAGGAGGGCGGTGTCGTCAAGAGTTCCAGGAAGCTCTGAAGGGTCATCAGCTTGCGCTCGGACTGCGTATACAGACGGGCGCTGAAGATGGCCGTCGCCGCATGACCGGCCAGCAGGGAGAACAACTCGTGGTCCAAGGCCGAAAAGCTGTCCTTCTGCACGAACAACATGTAGATGGCGATGACGCCGATGACCCGTTCCTTAATCTTTAGCGGAATACACACGAGGGGGTGATGAAAGTCGATGACCGGCCCGGGCCGAACGACTTGGTTGATATAAAAAGGCTCGCCGGTCTTAGCGACCCGCCCTAAGATGCCCTCCCCGACCTGGACCTTCATGCCCAGGGCGTCGTCCATCCCCTCATGAGCGACCAAGTGCAAGTGGTTGTCCCGCTCGTCCAGGAGGAAGATGCCGAATACCTCCGCCCCGATAAGATTGATGATGATTTCCTTGACGATCCGGAGGACTTCCTGAAAGTCCAGGGTCGAATGAAGTTGATAGCTGGCCACGTAAAGATTGGCCAGGTTGTTGTTCTGCTCTTCGATTTCGGCATACCGCTGGGCGAAGTCCTTGTTTTCGGCCTCGATTTCCCGGTACTTGGCCTCCAGGAACTGCTTCTCCCGCTCCAGCTCGACGATACGTTGGCGTAAGTATTCGACCTCCTTGCGGAGTCTTTCGAGGGTCGGCCCCGCCGGCTGTTGGCTCTGCAGGACGGCGACCTGATACCGGAGGCGTTCGTTCTCCCGCAGGAGCTCCTCGACGAACGCCTTCGTCTGATTAAAGATCTGGGAGAACTCCTGACTCCGCCGGAACAGGGTGTCCTCGAGATTCCGTTCAGAGGGTCCTTTCGTTTCGGGCGTGCTCTTCTTGGGGTCCTCCCCCATGTTTACCTCCCCCGAGGTCCTACCTATGCTAATCCAAAATGGCCCCCTCTTCAATCACGCGTCGCCCAGGCCCGGTGTTCGGCTTAAACGGTAATCCGAGCCGTCGGACCCGTCAAGGGGTGGCCTCCGATTCCGGGCGTTCGGCCTCGGGTGCTAAGTGTTAAGTGTTGGATTGACGAACCCGCCCTGCCATCCAGTACCAGGACCGAATGTCGGAGATCAAGTTAACAGAGCGGTTCGGGCGGTGAGAAGTGAGATGGAGAGCGGAAAGGGCACCTCCACGAAAGCATGATGTTTCAGGCATTTGGCAGATGGGCAGTCGGCAGATAGGCAGGTCGGCAGGTGGGCAGATGGGCAGATGGGCATTTGGCAGGTGGGCAGGTCGGCAGATAGGCCGGTCGGGTGACTGGTGTCTATCCCCGGAACACCGGCCGTCATGCCGGTGGCTTCCGTAGAGAGCCCGCCGTCCTGCGGGCGTCCTCCTCATGCACCGCCCGTCCTGGCCGGGTCGATCCCCTCTGAACACCGCCGGGGATGGCAGTGCCATCCTTAACAGAGCCGTTCGGTCCGTGAAAAGCCTCATAAATTCAACTTTTCCGACCCTCCGGGAAAGACGATGTTTCAAGCATTCGGCCGATGGGCCGGTCGGCCGTCGGCCGATAGGGCCACGGGACGGGAAAAGCCGTCCCCGAGGCCCCAAGCCCCTCGGGATCCCGTATCTCGCATCTCGCATCCCGTATCCTTGAAAAATCGTGCTTCCCGGGCGGTGGGAAAGGTCGATTTGACGCCATTCTCACGGACCGAACCGCTCTGTTATCAGAGCCGTTCGGTTGGGAGAAAGGCTGCTCCCATCCGGGAAAACGGTGGCCCGGCGATCTCGATGTTTCAATCTTCCTCCGGATGACCCGGCCAGGACGGGCAGTGCATGAGGAGGACGCCCGTAGGACGGCGGGCTCTCTACGGAAGCCACCGACATGACGGCCGGTGTGCCGGGGATCGACGCCCGTCGCCCGACCTGCCCATCGGCCGACCTGCCGACTGCCCATCTGCCCACCTGCCTATCTGCCGACTGCCCATCTGCCGAATGCTTGAAAAATCGTACTTTCCGGGGAATGGGCAAGGTGGTCCCTACACCATTCTCACGAACCGAACGGCTCTGATATCCTTCAAGTCTAAGGGGGCGGCTATGAGGCCACGGGCCGTTTTCAACCTCCATCGAGTCCCTCCGGAGGCGTGGGTCGTCCTCCGTCTGTACACGCATTGTCCCGTGTGTCAGCGGTACTGGGACGCTGTGGCCTGGGAGGGTCCGGCGGCCTATCTGCAGGCCGGCCGGCCCGTCGACGCCTCGGTCCCGACCTTTGAGTGTTGCCGTCAATCCTTTCGGCCCCATTATTTTAAAATCCTATGGACGGGCCGATTGATCGCCGTCGGTCCCCTGTCTATGCTAATAAAGGTGACGGCGTGACGGGGTCCAGGAAAGCCTTCAGGCCCCGGACCGGGATACGGGGTGGGAATCCCGGCCCCGCTCGGCAAGAGCGGGGTCTCGAGATGCGGGCTATGGACCCCAGACCATGCGCCCTTGGCGGTTCGTCTTGGCGGACCGGCCGAATCGGCGTCGTCACGACGTCGCTCCACTGGAAAACCGTCTCTCGAAGGGTCGGAAAAGTCGAGCGGATCGGGATTCTCACGAACCGAACGGCCTTGAGGCCGTGAGCGGGAAGGGCGAATGCCCACGCGTATCGTCGCATGTCCGTCGTGCGGACGGAAGGCCCGCTTTCAAGAGGAGCCTTACCGGGGCCATCGGGTCCTGGTCCGGTGCCGGCAGTGTACGTACGAGTGGTGGGTCGAGGTCGGGCTGGAAGCGGACGGGATGTCGGGCGCCTCACCGGACACGGCCCTCCAGGAGGCCCGACGACTGGCCCGCTTCATCGTCAACGAGATCCGGTACTACCACCAGGACTTTATCCAGAAGGCCCGGACCCGCCAGGAGATTTTAGAAGAGTTAAAAGACGACCTGGCTTTGGCTCAGACGCATTACCTGTCCCGCATCCCGCCCGAGCTTCGGTCGGAGGGACCGGCGCTGTTCCAAGAAGCCCTCCAGGAGATTCTGCTGGAGGGCAAGCCGTAGTAGGTCCCGGATATCGGGCCTCGGGTCCCGGCTGAAAGACCCCAGGCCTCCGGACCGCAGGCCGGTGCCGGGCGTGAAGGCTTTGGGGTCCGGGACTCGGTGTCCGCGTCCCCGCCTCGAACCCCAATCCCGGGTCCTGGAAACCGATCTGGACCAGTCCCGATGTACCGATGGGCTTATCAGGTCGTGAGTTATGCGGCCGCGCCGCTCTACGGCTTGGGCCTGGGATGGGCCGTCCGGCGGCATATCGCCCCGGGTCGGTACCTCCGGCTTCGGCTCCAGGGGCCGCCGGCCGAATTAAGAGACCGTCCTTCGGGCCAGCCTCTCCTGTGGCTTCATGCCGTGTCGGTCGGTGAAGTCCTGACGGCCGTCCCCCTCCTGCAGGCCTGGTCCGAACGCCATCCCGATTGGGCGACCCTCCTGACGACGGTCACGCCGACGGGTCACGCCGTCGCCCGCCGTTACGGGCCGGGGGTCGTCGCCTATCTGCCGATGGACCTGGCCCCGGTCGTGCGCCGCTGGCTGGACCGACTCCGGCCGACCCTGATCGGGACGGTCGAGACGGAGATATGGCCGAACCTTTTCTGGCAAGCCCGGGACCGGGCCATCCCCGTGGCCGTCGTGAACGGCCGGATCTCCGACCGGGCTTATCGGCGGTATCGGCGGGTCCGGCGCTTCATGCGGCAGGTCCTGGCCGCCGTTCGGTGTGTGTGCGTGCAGTCGGACCGGCAGGCCGCGCGGTTTCGTCAACTGGGCGTCCGGCCCGAGGCCGTCCACGTGACGGGGAACCTCAAGTTTGACGCCGTGATCCGCCGGATGGCACAAGCGCGAACGCCGGACTGGCTGGACCGATGGCGGGCCGGGCGGCCCCTGGTCGTGTTCGGCAGTTGGACGGCGCCCGAGTGGCCCCTCCTGCGGGATGCGGTCACGACCCTTGCCCGACAGGCTCCCGAGGCCCGTTTTCTGGTCGCCCCCCGACATATCGAGGTCGCCGCCGAATGGACCGACGCCTGGCGTGCGCAGGGCCTTCCGGTCGGACGCCGGACGGCCTGGCAGGGGGAGGACTGGACGGTGATGGTCCTCGATACCTTGGGGGAACTGGCGGCCTGTTATGCAGGGGCGGCCGTGGCCGTCGTCGGTGGAAGCTTCCACGCCAGTCAGGCCGGTCACAATCCCATCGAGCCGGCCTGGTGGGGCGTCCCCGTCGTCATCGGGCCGTTTCATCGGGACTTCGTCGACGTCGTCGAGGCCTTTCAGGCCGGCGAGGGGATTCAGGTCTTGCCCGTGGGGACGGTCGAAGCCCTTCTGACGTGGATTCAGGACCTGCTTCGGTCGCCGGAGCGTCGGGCCCTCTGGGGTCGGCAGGCCCGGCGGGTCGTCCTCCAGCAAGGGGGCGCCCTGGAGCGGACCCTGGCTCATCTCGAGGCCCTCGTCCCGGCCGGTGCGACGGGATGAGGCCTCGTTTCGTCGTCACGCCTCGGATAAGGCCCAGCGGATGACTTCACCCATCTGGTCGTGGATGAGGCCGTTACTGGCCAGGAGCTCCCCGTCGTAGATGGACGTCGGCTGAAGGGCGAAGTCCGTCCAGCGGCCGCCGGCTTCTTGCAAGATGAGGACGCCGGCGGCCACGTCCCACGGCGACAGGTGTTCCTCCCAGAAGCCGTCCAGGCGGCCGGCCGCCACGTAGCACAGGTCCAGGGCCGCCGCCCCGGCCCGGCGGATGCCCATCGCCGTGTAGAGGAATCCCCGGAATATGCGGAGCGTCCGGTCCATGTGTTCGTAAATCTGATACGTGAAGCCGGTCCCCAGGAGAGCCTCGTTGACGGAGCGGACCGAGGAGACCCGGATGGGCCGCCCGTTCAAGAAGGCCCCCATCCCGGCCCCGGCCCAGAAGCACTCCCGCTTGACGGGGTCGTAGACGACACCTAAGACGACGTGGCCCTTGTATTCCAAGGCCAGCGAGATGGCAAAGTGCGGAAAGCCGTGGATGAAGTTGCTCGTCCCGTCGATGGGGTCCAGGATCCAGCGGGCCTGGCTGTGCGCCGGCCCCAAGATGCCGGATTCTTCCGTCAGGACCTGGGCCTTCGGGTCCTTCTGAAAAATCTGCCGGACGATCGTCTCCTCGACGACCCGGTCGAGACGGGTGACCGGATGCCGCCGGCCCTCGTCTTTCCATTCCATCGGGACGGGACCGTCGGATTGGGTCCACGCCTGACGGAGCTGGCGGCCGACCTGCCGGACGAGGCGGATGGCCCACCGAAGACGGGGTCGAATCCATGTCGGGTCCATAGGGTACCCTCTAAGCGAGTGGCGAATGGCGAATGGCGAGTGGCGAGTGGCGAATGGCGAATGGCGAATAGCGAATAGCGAATAGCGAATAGATCCCCATTTCCCCTATCTCCCGACTTGCCCATCTGCCGACCTGCCCATCTGCCGACTGCCGACCTGCCCACCTGCCCATCTGCCGACCTGCCCATCTGCCGACTGCCTACCTCCCGACCTGCCCATCTGCCGACCTGCCGACTGCCCACCTGCCCATCTCCCTATCTTGTATCTCGCCCCGCAGGCTGTGGGGGCCGGCCTCCGTGATGCGCACCCAGGCGAACCGGCCCAGCCAACGGGCCGGGTCCGCCGGGACGTTCACGACGCGGTTGTGCGTCGTCCGGCCCTCCAGCTCGTCGGGCCGCTTCTTCGAGGGACCCTCGAAGAGGACCTCCTGAAGGCTTCCGATGAGGGCTCGATGCTTCCGGAGCTGAATTTCCTCCTGGAGGGCCTGCAGGCGGACGATGCGGTCGGTCTTGACCTCGTCGGGGACGGGGTCGCCGAACTTCCAGGCCGCCGTGAAGGGGCGGGGCGAGTACTTGAAGCTGAACATATTGTCGTATTCGACGAGACGGACGACCCGGAGCGTCTCCTGAAAGTCTTCTTCCGTCTCGCCGGGGAAGCCGACGATGATGTCCGTCCCGATGGCGATGTCGGGGACGGCCTTCCGAAGCTTTTCGACCTTTTCCAGGTACTCCCGTTGCGTGTAGGTCCGGCGCATCGCCCGGAGGATGCGGTCCGAACCGGCCTGCAGGGGCAGGTGGATGTGACGGCCGATCTTTGGATAGTCCCGCATCGTCGCGATGAGCTCGTCGGTCACGTCCGACGGATGGGGCGAGACGAAGCGGATGCGCCGGATGCCCTCGACGTCGTGGATCATCCGGAGCAGGGCGGCGAACGTCACGTCCTCCCACCGATACGAGTTGACCGTCTGGCCGAGGAGGACGACCTCCGGGTAGCCGGCCTCGGCCAGGGCCTGGACCTCCATCAGGATGTCCCGGGGCGGCCGGCAAATCTCCCGACCGCGGGTGAAGGGGACGATGCAGAAGGTGCAGAACTTGTCGCAACCTTCCATGATGGTGACGTAGCCGACGACGGGCGAGCGCCGGTAGACGGCCAACTGGTCGAAGGCCGGCCGCTGACGGGGCCGGGACAGCGAGACGACGCGCCGTTCGCCCTGGACGACCCGCCGGAGAAGCTCCGGGAGCTCGGGGATGTTCCGAGGCCCGAAGACGACGTCCACGTGGGGCGCCTGCCGGAAGATGCGCTCGCCCTCCTGCTGGGCCAGGCACCCGCATACGGCGATGACCATGTGCGGCCGCCGCTGTTTCACGAGCCTCAGTTTGCCAAGCTCGGAGAATACCTTCTGACCCGCCTTCTCCCGGACGCTACACGTGTTGAGGACGACGACGTCGGCGGCCTCCGGCTCGGTGACGGCCTGGAGGCCCATCTGCTGGAGGAGGCTCGCTATCTTCTCCGAGTCGTGCTCGTTCATCTGGCATCCGTACGTATAGATGCAGAACCGACCCGACAGACGGGGGAGACTTGCCGGGATCGAATCGGCCATTGCCCGTCCGGCCGTCGGTGTCGGCACTGTCGGGAGGAGGATCGCCATGTCGTACCTCGACCGGGTCTCGGGTCTCAGGTTAAAGATAGGCGCCGGCTCTCAAGTGTCAGGTCCCAGGACCACGGTATGGGATCGGTCCTCCGGGAAAACTCGGTCCCGAATCCCCGTATTCAGACTGAGACCCGGGACCCGGCACTCCGAGCCCGTCACTGGGACTCGACTCGGTAGCGGGGCCGGGCCCGTCGGAACGACCAGCTCAGACGGGCGATCGGGCCGCTGAGTACATAGGTGGCCGACCCGGCCCACAGCGTCCAGTGGGGATAACTCAGGGCCAGGGCCAGGAGGAGGGCGACGGTCGCCAGCGTCGCCAGGGGCCATCGCTGATAAGCCTCCAGGCGTTTGAAACTGCGGTACCGGACCCGCGAGACCATCAAGACGGCCAGCGTGCCCATCAGGACCAGGGGCCCCAGCATGAGAGGCGAGCCGGGCGACGGTCGGGGGAACGCCAGCGTCGTCGTCACGCCGAGGGCGGCGGCGCCCGGACTCGGCAGGCCGACGAAGAATCGGGGGTCGCCCGTCGGCGAGATCACGTTGAAGCGGGCCAACCGCAGGGCCGTGCAGGCCGTGTAGAATAGGACCATCGCCACGGCGAAAGACCGGGCGACCGGCACGGCCGCCGCCGCCCCCGTCCAGCGGTACAGCAAAATCGCCGGGGCGACCCCAAAGGACACTAAGTCCGCCAGGGAGTCCAACTGAAGGCCTAACTCTGAGGTCCGGCGGGTCGCCCGGGCGACCCATCCGTCCAGGCCGTCCAGGACGATGGCGACCACGACCATCCAGGCGGCCCGCTCGAGCCGCCCGTGGAGGACGCTCAGCAGGGCCATCATGCCCAGCGAGAGGTTCCCCAAGGTCAGCAGACCCGGCAGGAGGCCGATGCCCCGCCGGAGGGGGAATCGATGCCGACGGAAGAAATTACGACCCGTCCGCCTGGACCGCATACCCACCTCGCGCGATAGGCGTCTCTCCGGCCCGGACCCGCTGGCCGACCCGGACCGTCGGGACCACGCCCGCCGGCAGGAGGACGTCGACCCGAGACCCCAGCAGGATCATGCCGACCGGTTGGCCTCGGTCGACCCACTGGCCCGGCCGGACCCACCGACGAATCCGACGGGCCAGGACGCCCGCCGTCTGGATCAGCCGCCACGGCTGGCCGTCCGAAACGATATACGTGTGGACCTGTTCGTTCACCCGGGGCGCGTCCGGTCGAAAGGCGGGTCGAAAACGGCCCCGTTGCCCGACCTGCGCCGTCACGACGCCTGCAAAGGGGGCCCGGTTGACATGCACG
>BEHN01000028.1 GCA_002898535.1 bacterium HR11 | reverse complement strand
TCCGGTTCCGCTTCAGGTTCATCCAGGCAAACTGCAGGATGGCCAGCCACGTGTACAACCGCTTCACAGGACCTCCGCGGGCAGGAGGCTGGGATTGATCGGACGCTGGTCGACCAGCTGGACCCGCTCCCGCTCGATGGCGTAGAGCTTGCCGCCGACCAGCCGGATCAGACGGTCGTCGTGGGTCGCCACGATGACGGTCGTGCCGCCGGCGTTGATCCGGGCGAAGATCCGCATGATCTCGACCGACATCTCGGGGTCCAGGTTCCCCGTCGGCTCGTCGGCCAGCAGGATCTTCGGATTGTGAATGATGGCCCGGGCGATGGCGACCCGCTGTTGCTCCCCGCCGGATAAGGCCGGCGGGTAGCTCCGCCACAGGCCTCCGAGGCCGACCGACTGGAGGGTCCGGATCGCCCGCTGACGCTGTTCCTTCGGGGGGACGCCCATCAGGCGTAAGAGCAGGGTCACGTTCTCCAGGACCGTGTACGTCGGGATCAGGCGGAAGTCCTGGAACACGAAGCCCATCTGCCGTCGGATGCGGTACAAGCGGGCATCCGGGATGGCCCGCAGGTTCTGGCCCAGGACCAGGACCTGCCCCTCCGTCGGGTACAGCTCCCGCAGGAGCAGACGCAGGAAGGTCGTCTTGCCCGCCCCGCTCGGACCCGTCAGGAACACAAAGTCCCCGGGCTCGATGACGAGATTCACGTCCCGGAAGAGCCAGCGCCGCCGGTCATACGTATGACCTAGCTGGAAGGTCTGGATGACCGCCGCCCGCACCGCCGCTCACCGGTCCGAAGGGGTCGTGACGAGGGCCTGGAGTCGTTCTTGTAAGAGAGCCTGGACCCGCTGGGGGTCCGCCTTGCCCCCGGCCTTGCGCATGACCTGGCCCATGAAGAACCCCAGGAGCTTGGTCCGGCCGGCCCGGTACTGCTCGACCTGCTCGGGGTTCTCCTGCAGGACCTCCTCGACCCAGCGGCGAATCTGGTCCTCGTCCTGCGTCGCCTGCCAGCCCCGCTCCTGCACGATGACCGCCGGGTCCTGGCCTGTTTCGAGCATGACGGCGAAGACCTCCTTGGCGACGGGGCCCGTGATGACCCGAGCCTGGACCATCTGAACAAGCCGGCCCAGGTGCGCCGGGGGGACGGTCGCCGGCGGGAGACCCGTCTCGAAGTCCATGCAACGAAAGAGTTCAGATAGGATCCAGTTCGCTACGGCCTTCGGGGGGGGCCCGACTTGAACGGCCGCCTCGAAGTAGTCGGCGACCCGGGGGTTCGCCGTCAGGAGCTCGGCATCGTAAGCCGGGAGCTGGTACTGGCGCATGAAACGCTCCATCCGCCGGTCCGGAAGCTCCGGGAGCGTCCGCCGTAAGTCCTCGACCCAGGCCGGGTCCAGACGGACCTCCAGGAGGTCCGGGTCCGGAAAGTACCGGTAGTCATGCGCCTCTTCCTTCGTCCGCATGACCTCCGTCCGCTGGTTCCGCTCGTCCCACAGGCGGGTCTCCTGGACGAGGGTCCCGCCCGCCTCCAGGACCCGGACCTGGCGCTCGACCTCGTACTCCAGGGCCTTCTGGAGGAACTTGAAGGAGTTCAGGTTCTTGAGCTCGACCTTGTAGTCCGGCAGGGGCGCCCCGGGCCGTCGGACCGAAACGTTCGCATCGCACCGGAGGCTCCCCTGCTCCATGTTGCCGTCGCAGACGCCGAGATACAGCAAGACCTGCCGGAGCTTCCGCAGATAGGCGGCCGCCTCCTTGGGGGAACGGATGTCCGGCTCGGAGACGATCTCCATCAGGGGCGCCCCGCACCGGTTGAAGTCCAGATACGTGTACCGGTCCGAGTCGGGAAAGCCCTCGTGGAGGGACTTGCCGGCGTCTTCCTCGACATGGAGGCGGCGGATGCGGACCCGGCGGATTTCCCCGTCCAGTCGGAACTCGAGGACCCCGTCCGTCGCCAGGGGCCGGTCGTACTGGGAAATCTGATAGTTCTTGGGAAGGTCCGGATAGAAGTAATTCTTGCGGCTGAACTCGCAGACGGTGTGAATCGTGCACTGCAGGGCCAGGGCCGTCCGGACGGCCATCGCCAGGGCCGCCTCGTTGGGAACGGGCAGGCTCCCCGGCAGGCCCAGACAGACGGGACAGACGTTCGTGTTGGGGGGATCCCCGAACCGGTTCCGACAGCGGCAGAACATCTTCGTCGTCGTCAGGAGCTGGGCGTGGACCTCCAGGCCGATGACCGCTTCCCACGTCATGGGCGATGCCTCCGGCGATGCAGGGGCAGGATACAGGATGCGGGATGCGGGATGCAAGACACTCATTGGGTAGACCATAGACCACAGACCATAGACCATGGACCATAGACTTGGCCACATGCAGGTCTTCGGCCCGACAGAGCCGTCGTCGTTCTTCCACTCAGGCGGAATCCATGAGGAAGGGAAGGCCCTACCGGGTGGAGGGAGCCTGAAGATGGGCGTGGATGCGGTCCTCGTCCACGGTCTCCTCGCCCCGCCGCCGAAAAGGCCTCTCCAGACTTCGAGCCCGTGTCTTCAGACGAGGCCATCCGGTCTCCCCGGCCAAGTCCATGGTCTGTGGTCCATGGTCCGTGGTCTATGGTCTATGGTCCTCAGTCGTTGACAGGTCGGGGTGAGAGACCTAAGATAAAGGCCCAGTGACACCCGTCCCTCTGCGGCGTGCTCCACCCCCGAGGGGAATGCCATCAGCCGGCGTGGCGCAATGGGTAGCGCAATGGATTTGTAATCCGTGGGCTGGGGGTTCGAGTCCCCCCGCCGGCTCCAGGCGGCCCCGTAGCCCAGGGCCCTTGGTCTTTCCCGACGGGTCCGGCCCCAGGTCCCAGTTGCCGGGTCCCAGGCGGATGGTGGATGATAGAAGGGGTGGACTATATAATAGACTATGGTGAAGGGGTGGATTCTGTCGAACGGGTCGGTTCGAGGCAAAGGACTTGAGGGGCCGATAGGGGTCCGTCCCAAGGGGTGATTTTCGAGTCGGGGTAGCGGCGGGGGGCCCCTGCTGTACCGGCGGGACGTCGGGATGGCGGGACGAGGTCGTCCTCCTTTTCTTTCTTAGGTTCTATAGGCTTGGTGGTTGCTTCCTTTTTGAACCCCGTCACGGTATCAGGACGTCCTGTCGTTATGTGGGGAGGTGCCCGAGCGGCCAAAGGGAGTGGACTGTAAATCCACCGCCGGAAGGCTTCGGAGGTTCAAATCCTTCCCTCCCCACCAGGGGCGGGAATAGCTCAGGGGTAGAGCATCAGCCTTCCAAGCTGAGGGCCGCGGGTTCGAATCCCGTTTCCCGCTCCACGGGGTCGGGTAATAGGGTGAAGTTAAATTCGCAATTCATGGAAAGGGGGCCCACGTAGCTCAGGCGGTAGAGCACTTCCTTGGTAAGGAAGAGGCCACCGGTTCGAGTCCGGTCGTGGGCTCCATAGCTTGAATCCCGAAGGTGCTGGGTCGTGGGTGGGACCCGACGTCCAGGACTCAGCACCAGACCGAAGGACCGAGGAGGAATCCCATGGCCATCGGGAAATTTGAGCGGACGAAGCCGCACGTGAACGTCGGCACCATCGGCCACATCGACCACGGCAAGACGACGCTGACGGCGGCCATGACGCTGGTCCTAAGCAAGCGGTATCCGTCGCCCGTGAACCGGTACGTTCCCTTCGACCAGATCGACAAGGCTCCCGAGGAGAAGGCTCGCGGGATCACGATCGCCATCGCCCACATCGAGTACGAGACGCCCAAGCGGCACTACGCCCATATCGACTGTCCGGGCCATGCCGACTACATCAAGAACATGATCACGGGCGCCGCCCAGATGGACGGGGCGATCTTGGTCGTGTCGGCGCCGGACGGGCCGATGCCGCAGACCTACGAACACGTCCTGCTGGCCCGTCAGGTCGGTGTGCCTTCCATCGTCGTCGCCCTGAACAAGGTCGACATGGTCGACGACCCGGAGATGCTGGAGCTCGTCGAGGAGGACATCCGGGACCTGCTGAAGAAGTACGGGTTTCCCGGCGACGAGACGCCTATCGTACGGGTCAGCGCCCTGAAGGCCTTAGAAGGCGACCCCAAGTGGGAGGACGCCATCATGGAGCTCCTGAATGCCATCGACGAGTACATCCCGGAGCCCGTGCGGGACGTCGACAAGCCCTTCCTGATGCCCATCGAGGACGTCTTCTCCATCACGGGCCGGGGCACGGTCGTGACGGGTCGGGTCGAGCGGGGTCGGCTCAAGAAGGAGCAGGAGGTCGAGATCGTCGGCCTCCGGGATGAGATTCTGCGGCGGGTCGTCACGGGCATCGAGATGTTCCGGAAGGAGCTGGACGAGGCCATCGCCGGGGACAACGTCGGCCTGCTCCTGCGGGGTACGTCCAAGGACGAGGTCGAGCGGGGGATGGTCGTGGCGGCCCCGGGGTCGATCCGGCCCTACCGTCACTTTAAGGCCCAGGTCTACATCCTCCGCAAGGAAGAGGGCGGTCGGCACACGCCCTTCACGACGGGCTACCGGCCCCAGTTCTACTTCCGGACGACGGACGTGACGGGGACGGTCATCCTCCCCGAGGGGGTCCAGATGGTCGCTCCCGGCGACAACGTCGAGCTCCAGGTCGAGCTCATCAAGCCCGTCGCCCTGGAGAAGGGTCTTCGGTTCGCCATCCGGGAAGGCGGCCGCACGGTCGGGGCGGGCACGATCACCGAAGTCTGGGAGTAAGGGCCGATGGCCAAAAAGAAGGGTCGTCAGACGGTCACCCTGGAATGTACCGAATGCCGACGCCGGAACTACACGACCCAGAAGAACCGGACCAACACGCCCGACCGACTGGAGCTCCGGAAGCACTGCCCGCACTGCCGTCGGCACACCTTGCACCGGGAGACGAAATAGCCCATAATATGGGATGGACTCCGGAGTCGCCGCAGGGCACTAGCTCAACCAGGCAGAGCATCGGTCTCCAAAACCGAGGGTTGGGGGTTCAAATCCCTCGTGCCCTGCCATCGTGGGGTGGAGCGCACGCGTGCAGTGGTGGCATCGTCTCCGCCGTTTCCTTCGCGACGTACAGGACGAACTCCGTCGAGTCACCTGGCCCAGCCGCCCATCGGTGGTAGAGCACACGGTCTTGGTCCTCCTGACGGTGGCCCTCATCGGCTTCGTCCTGTGGGTGGTCGACCTGGGGGGCCAATGGGTACTGCATGAACTCTTTCGCCGTCTGCTCGGTTGACCGAGCATCCCTACATTTTCGGTAGCCGGCTCGAAGGACCCGGGCCGACGTCTATGCCTTCGAATCCTACGGGGTCGTCCGATATGCCCGAATCGGTCGAAAAGACGACAAAGTGGTACGTCTTGCATACGTACGCCGGTCAGGAGGATGCCGTTCGGGAGGCCCTGGAACAACGGGTCCGGGCGTACAACCTCCAGGATAAGGTCCGGCGGATCCTGGTCCCCCGGCAAAAGGTCATCGAGATCCGGGACGGCAAACGGGTCGAGACCGAGCGCAAGCTGTTTCCGGGCTACATCCTGATCGAGGCCGACCTGGACGACGAGCGGACCTGGCAAATTGTTCGGACGACGCCCCGGGTCGCCGGCATCATCAGCGCCGGTCGGCGGCCGATGCCCCTGACGGACGAGGAGATCCAGCGGATCTTCGAGCAAATCCGGGAAGCCGAGGAAAAGCCCGTCACGGAACTCGAATTCGAGCGCGGGGAGACGGTCCAGATCATCGACGGCCCCTTTACCGGTTTCGTCGGGCAAATCGAGGACATCAACTACCAGAAGCAGACCCTTCGGGTCGTCGTCACCATCTTCAGCCGGGCCACCCCCCTGGAGCTCAGTTTCTTGCAGGTCAAGAAGTTGCAGTGACGCGGGGGCCGGGTTCACGGAGGGGAGAAGCGTCCGATGGGCAAGAAGCGGGAGGTCGCGACCGTACGGTTAATCCTGGAAGGCGGGAGCGCTACGCCGGGTCCGCCGGTCGGCCCGGCCCTGGGTCAGCACGGCGTGAACCTGATGGAGTTCGTCAAGACCTTTAACGCCCTGACGGCCTCGATGCGGGGCCAACAAGTCCGGGTCCTGGTCCATATCTACGAGGACCGGACGTTTTCCGTCGAGCTGAAGGGTCCGGTGACTTCCTTCTTGTTGAAGCAACTGGCCGGGATCGTGAAGGGCTCGGGAACGCCTAATAAAGAAAAGGTGGGCAAGATCTCTCGGGCCCAACTGGTTGAGCTGGCCCGTCAGCGGATGAAGGACCTGAACTGCGACTCCCTCGAGGCGGCCGTCCGGACCCTGGAGGGTCAGTGTAAGAGTATGGGCATCGCCGTCGTGGATTAAAGATGGGCAATTGGGAAGCGCTCGCATCAAATCCGACCATCGACCATAGACCCCAGACCATAGACCGGCTTGGGCTTCGGGGCTCCATGGTCCGTGGTCTATGGTCCTTGGTCGGACATCACTGCCCTATGGCCGGATGGCCGAATCCTGTGTCGGAGGATGGCGGTGGGGCGTAAATACGCGGCGGCGCGGGCGAAGGTCGAGGCCCGGCCGTATCGTCTGGAAGCGGCCCTGGCTCTGCTGAAGGAGATCGCCTTTGCTCGATTCGATGAGACGGTCGAACTGGCCTTGCGTCTGGGGGTCGACCCCCGAAAGCCCGAGCAACAGGTGCGTGGAAGCGTCGTCCTCCCGCACGGAACGGGCAAAGCCCGGCGCGTCCTGGCCATCGCCGTCGGCGACAAGGCCGTCGAGGCCCGCCAGGCCGGGGCCGATTTCGTCGAAGGTCCCGAGGTCGTCGAGCGGATCGAGCAAGGGTGGCTCGACTATGACGCCGTCGTCGCCACGCCGGACATGATGCGCTTCTTGGGACGCGTCGGAAAGGTCCTGGGTCCCCGGGGCCTGATGCCGAACCCGAAGGCCGGGACGGTCACCCAGGACATCGGTCGGGCGATCCGGGAAATCAAGGCCGGTCGTGTGGAGTTCCGGACGGACAAGACGGGCAACGTCCACATTCCAGTCGGGAAGAAGTCCTTTCCTGTCGAGCACCTGGCCGAAAATGTCCTGGCGGCCGTCGAAGCCGTCCTTCGGGCGAAGCCCTCGACGGCTCGGGGGAAGTACCTCCGGCGGGCTTACGTGAGCACGACGATGAGCCCGTCCCTGGAGTTGGACCTGAACGACCTGCTGGCCCGTCTGCGGGTATAGGGCCCTTCGGGAATTTGGGAGTTCGGGAGTTCGGGAATTCGGCAGGTCGGCAGTTCGGCAGTTCGGGAATTCGGGAATTGGGCCACGAGGCTTTTCGAGATCGCTTTGAGCGGGCCATGGGCCCCTTGAAGGCTTCAAGCATGGTCCACCACCGACCGGTGGTCTCAAAGCGTCCCATCCGACCTGCCGAATTCCCGAATGGCCGAAGGATGGAGTCCTGACGATGCGTGTCCGACCCAACCGGTTGAAGAAGGAAGAGTGGGTCCAGTCCTTTCGACAGGAAGTCCTGCAGTATCCGGCGGTCCTCTTGCTGGCGCCCCAGGGCGTCTCGGCCCGAGAGGACCTGCAGATCCGGCGTCGCATCAAGGCCTTGCAGGCCCACTATCGGGTCGTCAAGAACCGTCTCGCCCGGCTCGCCTTCCAGGGGACGCCCTTTGAGAAGCTGAGCGACGCCCTCCGGGGGATGACGGCCGTCGCCTATCATACGGACGGGGTCGCCCTCGCCAAGCTGGTCCGGGACCTCATGAAGGAGTATACGCACCTGGCCTTTAAGGCGGCCGTCGTCGAGGGCCAGCTCTTTACGGACAAGCAACTGGACTTACTCATCAACCTGCCGTCGAAGGAGTCGGCCCGGGCCCAACTGTTGGGCCTCTTTCAAGGTCCGGCGGCCCGGATGGTCCGGCTTCTGGCGGCTCCGCTTCAGCAATTTTTAGCCGTCTTACATCAGGCCCAAGCCCAACGGGCTCAAGAGCCTGCCCAAGAAGGAGGTGGTCCCATGGCCGAGCTGACGAAGGAGCAGGTCATCGAGTACCTGAGTAGCCTGACCGTCACCCAGCTCGTCGAACTCGTCAAGGACCTCGAGCAACGGTGGGGCGTCCAGGCGGCGGCCGCCGTGCCGATGGCGGTGCCCGTCGCTGCCGGAGCGCCGGCCGCGGCGGCCGAAGAGGAGAAAGTCGTCACATACAGCGTCGTCATCAAGGACGCCGGTCAGCAGAAAGTCCAGCTCATCAAGGTCTTGCGGGAGATCTTCCCGGAGCTGGGCCTGAAGGAAGCGAAGGCCCTGGTCGATGCGGCGCCCAAGACCATCAAGGAGGGCCTCACGCGGGAAGAGGCCGAGGACCTCAAGAAGAAACTGGAGCAGGCGGGCGCCACCGTCGAGATCACGTCCAAGTAAGGTCGGCTACCTGCTCCGCCCCTCAACTCCTGTCGGATGGGAGAGGCTATGAGCCAGTCCGTATGGGAACGATACCACCGCACGGAAAGCGGGCGCTACTCGTTTGCCCGCATTTCGTCGGACCTGCCGCTCCCCCATCTGATGGAGCTCCAACGGCGTTCGTACCAAGAGTTCCTTCAGATGGACCTTCTGCCCGAGGAGCGCCAGGACGTCGGCCTCCAGGCCGTCTTTAAGCAGATCTTCCCCATCGTCGACTACCGGGGTATCTGCCAGCTCGACTTCGTCGACTACACGGTCGGCGTGTGGGAGTGTCTCTGCGGTCACCTTAAGGGCCTCGAGTACCTCCGGACGACCTGCGACGGCTGTGGAGCCCGGATCCCCGTCAACCCCGAGGAAGGCGACAGCGTCGTGTGCCCCCAGTGCGGCACCCTGAACCGGGAAGTCCTCCAGGTCTGTCCCAAGTGCCAGACTTACGTCCACCTGAAGAACCGCTACACGGACCGGGAATGCAAGGAGCGGGGCGCGACCTACTCGGCACCCCTGCGGGTCCGCTTGCGACTGTCCCTGTTCGAGACGCCCGAGGACCGGGAGGCGGGCCGACCCAAAGAGGTGAAGGAACAGCTCGTTTACTTCGGTGAGATCCCCCTGATGACCGAGTTCGGGACCTTCATCATCAACGGGACCGAGCGGGTCATCGTCAGCCAGCTCCACCGGTCGCCGGGGGCGTACTTCCGTCAGATCGGCCGGCGGTCCTACCTGGCCGAGGTCCTCCCCTATTACGGGGCCTGGATCGAGCTGATGTACGACCGTCGGGGCATCCTGCATGCCCGTATCGACCGCCGGAAGAAAGTCCCGGGCACGGTCCTCTTGAAAGCCTTTGGCCTTGAGAGCAACCAGGCGATCCTCCAGCGCTTTTACCAGATTCACCACGTCCGCCTTCACGAGGAGGCCATCGAGGTCGAGCTGACGGACCGGCTGGTCAACGTCCGGGTCCTCCAGGACGTCGTCCATCCGAAAAAGAAGAGCCACGTGATCGTCCCCGCCATGGAGCGGTTGACCCGACCCCGCCTGGAAGAGGCCCTGGCGGCCGGCGTCAAGACCGTGATGGCCCGGACCCGGCTCCTGTTCCGTCGGGCGTACTTGGCCGAGGACGTCGTCGACCCCAAGACCGGGGAGGTCCTGGCCGCGGTCGCCTCCGAGGTGACCCCGGAGCTGGTCGAAACCCTGATGAAGAAGAAGATCCTCGACCTGGCCGTCGTGTTCCCGGACCGGGAGCCCATCGGTGACACGCTGATCCTGACGATGGCCAAGGATAAGACCCAGGACCGTAAAGAGGCCCTCCGGGAGATCTTTAAGAAGCTTCGGCCTGGGGACCAGGCAACGACGGAAACGGCCCGGATCTTCTTCGAGGAACTCTTCTGGAACCCCCGGCGGTACAGCCTGGGCGCCGTCGGCCGCCTGAAGCTGAACACGAAGCTCGGGATGGACAAGCCCCTGACCCAGACGACCTTGGACCTGGACGATATCTGTCGGATCACGGAATACGCCCTGAAACTCCAGCGGAACCTCACCCAGGTCGACGACATCGACAGCCTGGCCAACCGGCGGGTCCGGGCCGTCGGCGAGCTCCTGCAAAACCAGCTCCGGGTCGGCCTGAGTCGGATGGAGCGGTACATCAAGGAGCGGCTGAGCGTCCTGACGGACCTCACCGACGTCATGCCGGGCGACCTGATCAACACCAAGATGGTCATGGCCTCGGTCCGGGAATTCTTCGCCACGGGCCAGCTTTCCCAGTTTATGGACCAGACGAACCCCCTGGCCGAGATCACCCACAAGCGACGGCTCAGCGCCCTCGGCCCCGGCGGCCTCAACCGAGAGCGGGCCGGTTTCGAGGTCCGGGACGTTCACCCGACCCACTACGGCCGGGTCTGCCCCATCGAGACGCCCGAGGGCCCGAACATCGGCCTGATCGTCTCCCTGAGCTGTTACGCCCGGGTCAACGAGTTCGGCTTCATCGAGAGTCCCTACCGGAAGGTCGAGAACGGTCGGGTCATCGACTACGTGCGCATCCTCCACCCCGGGGACGCGCCCTTCGAAAAGGGCCAGGTCTTGCCCCGCGAGGAGGTCGACCGGGTCAATCAAGACTTGACAAAAAAGCGGAAACAGCCGGCCCGGTACGAGATCCACATCTGGTACATGACGGCCTGGGAGGAAGCCCAGTACGTCATCGCCCAAGCGACGGTCCCCCTGGACGAGCACGGTCGCATCATACCGGACTTTGTCATCGCCCGGAAGGCTGGTGAGATCGCCCTCGTTCCCCGGGAGGAGGTCCAGTTCATCGACGTCTCGCCCAAGCAGGTCGTCAGCGTCTCGGCGAGCCTGATTCCATTCCTCGAACATGACGATGCCAACCGGGCTCTGATGGGCTCGAACATGGAGCGGCAGGCCGTACCCCTGATGAAGCCTGAGCCGCCCATCGTCTCGACGGGGATGGAGGCCATCACGGCCCGGGACTCGGGGGCCGTCCTGGTCGCCGAGGAGGACGGCATCGTCGAGGCCGTCGACGCCACCCGGATCGTCGTGCGGTCCCGCCGGTCCCCGGGGGAGGACCGGGTCCGCATCTACAAGCTCCGAAAGTTGGAGCGCTCGAACCAGGGGACGTGCATCACCCAACGGCCCATCGTCCGGCCGGGTCAAGAGATTCGCAAGGGCCAGGTCATCGCCGACGGCCCGGCGACGGCCGAGGGCGAGCTGGCGTTGGGTCGGAACGTCTTGGTCGCTTACATGCCCTGGCACGGTTACAACTTCGAGGACGCCATCGTCATCAGCGAGCGCCTCGTCGAGGAAGACGCTTACACGTCGATCCATATCGAGGAGTTCGAGGTCCAAGTCCGGGAGACCAAGATCGGCGAGGAACAGCTGACCCGGGACGTCCCGAAGGCGACGCCGGACCAGCTCCGTCACCTGGACGACACGGGGATCGCCGTCATCGGTTCGTATGTCAAGCCGGGCGACATCCTCGTCGGGAAGGTGACGCCCCAGCCGGAGACGGTCCAGACGCCCGAGGAGCGCCTCATCGCCGTCATCTTCGGCGAGAAGGGGAAGTCCTTCACCGACTCGTCCCTGCGGGTCCCGCCCGGCGTCGAGGGCGTCGTCGTGGACGTCAAGATCTTCGCCCGCCGGGGCGTCGAAAAGGACCCCACGATGCGGGAACTCGAACGGATCGAGAAGGAGAAGGTCCAACGGGACCAGGAAGACCAGGTCCGCATCCTGCGGGAAAACGTGAAGCTCCAGTTGGCGACCCAGCTCGCCGGGGCCGAGCTCCGGGAGGCCCTGCGGGACATCCACGGCCGAGAGATCTTCCCGAAGGGTCATGTCCTGCGAGCCGAGGACATCGAGGGCCTGGAATTCTTAGACCTGGAGAATCTCAAGCTTCGGCAGGCGGCGGCTCAGAAGACCCTTCGGGACGTCCTCAAGCGGTACCACCAGCGGCTGAAGGTCCTCCGGAGTATTTACGAGGAACGGCTCAAGCGCCTCGAGCAGGGCGACGAGCTCCCGCCCGGCGTCCTCAAGGTCGTCAAGGTCTACGTGGCCATGAAGCGGCGCCTGCAGGTCGGCGACAAGATGGCCGGCCGTCACGGCAACAAAGGCGTCGTCGCCATCATCCTGCCCAAGGAGGACATGCCGTTCCTGCCGGACGGGACCCCGGTCGACATCGTCCTGAACCCCTTGGGCGTGCCGTCCCGGATGAACGTCGGCCAACTCCTGGAGGCGAATCTGGGCTGGGCCGCTCATGTGCTCGGCGTGCGCTTCGAGTCGCCCGTCTTTGACGGCGCTCGCGAGGAGGACATCCGGGCCCTCCTGCGGGCGGCCGGCCTGCCCGAAGACGGTAAGACGATCCTCTACGACGGACGGACGGGCGAGCCTTTCGAACAGCGGGTCACGGTCGGCTATGCCTACATGATGAAGCTGATCCACATGGCCGAGGACAAGATCCACGCCCGGGCCACGGGCCCCTACTCGCTGATCACCCAACAGCCCCTGGGCGGTAAGGCCCGCTTTGGCGGCCAGCGCCTCGGCGAGATGGAGGTCTGGGCCTTGGAGGCTTACGGCGCCGCTTACACCCTCCAGGAAATGCTGACCGTCAAGTCCGACGACATCGACGGCCGTCTGCGCCTGTTCCAGAGCATCCTCCGGGGTCACCCCCGCATCGAGCCGACGATCCCCGAGTCCTTCCGGGTCCTGATGAAGGAACTGCAGAGCCTGGCCTTGGACGTCGAGCTCATTTACCAGACG
Source organism: bacterium HR11 (assembly GCA_002898535.1). Classification (NCBI taxonomy): domain Bacteria; species bacterium HR11. The sequence goes on along the minus strand of BEHN01000028.1, from coordinate 11,501 downwards.
CCGTCCGAGGAGGTCCGGGAGGCGGCCTCATGAAGGAGGGTCCGGGCACCGGCTCTAAGGAATCCCGGCCCCGTGGGGTAAGGGACGAGCCGGGTCACCGGCACCGGACACCCGGGACCTTTCCCTATGCCCACGGCCGAATGGCCGAACGGCCCGACTGCCGAATTCCCGAATTGCCCGACTGGAGGCATTGCCTTGGTGGCCACCATCTTTCAACAGCCCGCCCAACGGCGGAAAAGGGAACGGAACATCAACGACATCGTGGCCATTCGCATCGGGTTGGCTTCCCCGGAGAAGATCCGCTCGTGGTCTTTCGGGGAGGTCAAGAAACCCGAGACCATTAACTACCGGACCTTCAAGCCGGAACGGGATGGCCTGTTCTGTGCCCGGATCTTCGGGCCCGTCAGCGACTACGAATGTCTGTGCGGCCGATACCGGAAGCTGAAGTACAAGGGCGTCGTCTGCGAGAAGTGCGGTGTCGAGGTCACGGAAAAACGCGTCCGCCGGGAGCGGATGGGCCACATCGAGCTGGCGGCGCCCGTCGCTCACATCTGGTACGTCCGGAACGTCCCGAGCCGGATGGGCCTCCTGTTGGGTCTGACGGCCCGGGAGCTCGAACGAGTCATCTACTATGAGTCCTACATCGTCGTCGACCCCGGCGACACAGACCTCCAATTCTGTCAGATCTTGACCCAGGAAGAGTACCGGGACCTCCGCAAGCAGTACGGCCACCGATTCGTCGCCAAGATGGGTGCCGAGGGCATCCGGGAGGTCCTGCGGAAGATCGACTTGGCCGCCCTGGCGCAGGAGCTCCGGGAGGAGATGAAGACGTCGCCGTCCCGTCAGCGGAAGATCCGGGCGGCCAAGCGCCTCCGGGTCGTCGAGGCCTTCCTCCGCTCTGGCCAGAAGCCCGAGTGGATGGTCTTGGACGTCATTCCCGTCCTTCCGCCTGAACTGCGGCCCCTCGTACCCCTGGAGGGCGGCCGATTTGCCACCTCAGACCTGAACGACCTGTACCGGCGGGTCATCAACCGGAACAACCGCCTGAAGAAGCTCCTGGAACTCCACGCCCCGGAGGTCATCATCCGCAATGAAAAGCGCATGCTCCAGGAGGCCGTCGACGCCCTCCTCGACAACGGCCGGCGGTCTCGCATCATGAAGGGGGCCCAGCGGCGACCCCTGAAGTCTCTCAGCGATAATCTCAAGGGCAAGCATGGCCGCTTCCGGCAGAACCTCCTGGGGAAGCGGGTCGACTTCTCGGGTCGAGCCGTCATCGTCGTCGGCCCTGAGCTGAAGTTGTGGCAGTGCGCCCTCCCCAAGAAGATGGCCCTCGAGCTGTTCAAGCCCTTCGTATACCACCAGCTCGAGAAGATGGGCATCACGGACCTCGTCCGCCGGGCCAAGGAACTGGTCGCCCGAGAAGACCCCCAGGTGTGGGACGCCCTCGAACAGGTCGTCCGGGACCATCCCGTCCTCCTGAACCGGGCCCCGACCCTGCACCGCCTGAGCATCCAGGCCTTCCAGCCCGTCCTGATCGACGAGAAGGCCATCCGGATCCATCCCCTCGTCTGCACGGCCTACAACGCCGACTTCGACGGGGACCAGATGGGCGTCCACGTCCCTATCTCCCCGGAGGCCCAGCTCGAGGCCGCGACCCTCATGCTGTCCGTCAACAACATCCTGTCGCCGGCCAACGGCAAGCCCCTGGCGTCGCCGACCCAGGACATGGTCCTCGGCATTTACTACCTGACGGTCCGGAAGCCGACCCCCGACGGAGCGGCGCCCGATCGGACGCCCTACTTCGGGACGGCCGACGAAGTCCTGATGGCCTATCAGTTGGGTCACGTCCAGACGCATACGCCCATCCGGTTCCGCTTCTCGGGCCTCCTCATCGACACCGAGGCCCAGGGGAACACGCAGGACATCCTGTACGCTGCCAAGGAGGAGGTCCGGAATCGGTGGATCGACACGACCGTCGGTCGGGTCCTCTTCCATGCGGCCCTGCCGCCCCATATGCCCTTCGTCAACGGCGTCCTGAAGAAGAAGGGCGTGGCCTCCCTGGTCCACTTCGTGTACCTCAAGTACGGGATGCGGAAGACCGTCGAACTCCTGGACGCCTTGAAGGACGTGGGCTTCCGGTTTGCCACGAAGGCCGGCATCTCGATGGGCGCCTTTGACGACCTGGTCATTCCCCAAAATAAATGGGAAATCATCGAAAACGCCCGGAAGGAAGTCCGCCGGGTCGAGGAACGCTACCGCCGGGGCGAGATGACCGCCCGGGAGAAGTACAACCACGTCGTCGCCATCTGGTCCCGGGTCACCGAGGACGTCATGCAGGAGATGATCCGGGAGATGCGGGACCAGGCCATCGAACGGGGCGAGCTGAACCCCGTGTACGTCATGGTCGACTCGGGCGCCCGGGGTTCGGACGTCCAGATCCGCCAGCTCGCCGGGATGCGGGGCCTGATGGCGAAGCCCTCCGGCGAGATCATCGAGACGCCCATCACGTCCAACTTCCGGGAGGGCCTGTCGGTCCTCGAGTACTTCATCTCGACCCACGGGGCCCGCAAGGGCTTGGCCGACACGGCCCTCAAGACGGCCGACGCCGGGTACCTGACCCGTCGGCTGGTCGACGTGGCCCAGGACGTCTACGTCACCGAGCACGACTGCGGCACGATGGAGGGGATTTACATCGAGCCCCTCATCGAGGACGGTGAGATCGTCGAACCCCTGCGGGAGCGCGTCGTGGGCCGCATCGCCGCCGAGGCCATCCGGGACCCCCTGACGGGCGAGATCATCGTCGGGGCCAACGAGATGATCGACGAGGAGAAGGCCTTCCTCCTGGAAGAGGCCGGCATCGACCGGGTCAAGATCCGGTCTGTCCTGACCTGCCAGAGCCGGCGGGGCGTCTGTGTCCTGTGCTTCGGCCGGGACCTGGCGACGGGCCGACTCGTCCAGATCGGGACCCCCGTCGGGATCATCGCCGCCCAGTCCATCGGCGAGCCGGGGACCCAGCTCACGATGCGGACGTTCCACTACGGCGGCACGGCCGGTCGCATCGGGGAGGTCTCCCAGCACCGCTCCAAGCACGGGGGTATCGTGCAGTTCCGGGGCCTCCAGACGATCCGCAACAAGGCCGGCCACCAGATCGCCGTCAACCGCAAGGGTCAGGTCGTCGTCATCGACCCCGACGGCCGGGAACGGGAGCGCTATACGGTCGTCTACGGCGCCCGGGTCCTGGTCGAAAACGGCCAGTTCGTCGAACCCGACACGCCCCTCGTCGAGTGGGACCCCTACTCGTCGGTCATCCTGTGCGAGCACGAGGGGACCGTCCGGTACCACGACATCCGGGTCGGTGAGACCGTCCAGGAAGAGATCGACGAGGTCACCAAGAATCGAGACCTGGTCGTCGTCGATTTCGCCGTCGGCAAGACCGTCCTGAAGCCGTCCATCGAGATCGTCGACAAGGCCGGGGAGGTCATCGCCACCTACCTCCTGCCGACAGGCGCCCGTCTGGTCGTCCAGGAGGACCAGAAGGTTTACCCGGGCGACGTCTTGGCCAAGATCCCCCGGGAGACGACGAAGACGAAAGACATCACGGGCGGTCTGCCGCGGGTCGAAGCCCTCTTCGAGGCCCGGAAGCCGGCCGAGCCGGCCGTCATCGCCGAGATTGACGGCATCGTCCGCTTCATGGGCATTAACGAGAAGGGCCAGCGGATCATCCGCATCGAGGGCGAGGGCGGTGTCGAGAAGGAGTACGTCCTCCCGCGAGGCGCTCACGTCATCGTCCGGGACGGCGAGGCCGTCGAGGCCGGCGAGCCCCTCATGGAGGGACCCGTGAATCCGACGGATATCCTGCGGGTCCTGGGCGTGCGGGAGCTCGAAAAGTACCTCCTGAACGAGATCCAGCGGGTGTACCGCTCCCAGGGCGTCAGCATCGACGACAAGTACATCGAGGTCATCATCCGCCAGATGACCCGGTGGTTCCGCATCGAGGACGTCGGCGATACCGACTTCCTGTACCGGGAGATCGTCGATAAGTTCCGCTTCATGGACAAGAACGCCGAGGTCGCCGCCCGGGGCGGCAAGCCGGCGACGGGCACGCCCGTCCTGCTCGGCATCACGCGGGCGGCCCTCAGCACCGACAGCTGGATCTCGGCGGCGTCCTTCCAGGAAACGACCCGAGTCCTCACGGAGGCGGCCATCCGCGGGAGCACCGACTACCTGTACGGCTTAAAGGAAAACGTCATCGTCGGGCGCCTGGTCCCCTGCGGAACGGGCAGTCCCTACTACCGGCAGGTCCGTATCGAGAAGGACACGACCATCGAGGAGCGCATCGTCCCGGCCGCCTACGAGGAGCCGGCCGAGCTGGCGACCCCGCCGAGCGTCTCCGTCTCCGAAGAAACGGCCTAACGGTCCTGTCCTACCCCCGGCGGTCGGACCCGTTTCGGCCGCCGGGACCTTGCCCCCCTACCCTCCCCCGCCTTTTCCGACTCAGCGGTCTTAACAGAGCTGTTCGGGAGGTAAGAAGTGTGATAAGAAGCGGAAAGGGCACCTCCACGAAAACATGATTTTTCAAGCAGTCGGCCGATGGGCCGGCGGGCAGTCGGCAGGTCGGCCGGTGGGCCGGTCGGCCGACCTGCCTATCGGCCGACTTGCCCATCGGCCCACCTGCCTATCTGCCAACGGCTCATCGGCCGAATGCTTGAAACATCGTGCTTTCCGGGGGATGGGAAGGGCTGTTCCGACGCCATTCTCATGAACCGAACGGCTCTGATATAATGGGGACGGCCCGGGACTTTGGGGCTCTGTCGATGTGAATGGAAGGGCCGACACCTAAGGCGTAGCGCCCGGGATTCAGGGCACCAGAGGACCCCATGGCTGAGGCAGGAAGTTTAGAGGGTAGGAGGCCTCTATGCCCGTCGACGTCCTCGTCGTCGATGACGACCTCCATGTGCGGGGCCTTTTGATGGAATACCTGGCCCAAGTCGGATATACGCCCCACGGCGTGGCTTCTCTGGGCGAGGCCCGCCGGGTCGTGACGGAGCGGCGCTTCAGCGCCGTCTTATTAGACCTCCACCTCCCGGACGGCAACGGCCTCGACTGGATTCCCGACCTCCGGGAGGAATTCCCGGACGTCGCCGTTATCGTCGTCACCGGTCATGGAGACATCCCCCAGGCCGTCGAGGCCATGCGGCGAGGGGCCGACCACTTCCTCACGAAACCCGTCCACCTGCAGGACCTGGAAACCCTTCTTCGCAAGAGCATCGACATCCGGAAGGTCCATAAGCAGTACGCCGCTCGACGCCGTCTGGACCGTCGGGAGGAGCCCTTCTTCGGGGACAGTCCGGCCATGCGTCGCATCCGGGAGATGCTCGCCGTCGCCGCCGAAAGCGACGCCCCCGTCCTTCTCATGGGCGAGACCGGTACGGGCAAGGGCGTCTTCGCCCGGTGGATCCACGAACACAGCGCCCGCCAGACCGGACCCTTCGTCGAGATCAACTGCTCGACCCTCCGGGGCGAACTCCTCGCCAGCGAGCTCTTCGGCCACGCCCGGGGTGCCTTCACGTCCGCCGTGGACGCTAAGGAGGGCCTGGTCGAGGTCGCCGACGGCGGGACCCTCTTCCTGGACGAGATCGGTGACATGGACCTGAGCCTCCAGGCGGCCTTCCTGAAGGTCCTGGAGGAAAAGGTCTTCCGCCGTCTCGGCGAGGTCCGGCTCCGGCGGAGCGATTTCCGCCTCATCTGCGCGACGCACCAGGACCTGGAGGCGATGGTCGAGACGGGTCGATTCCGACGGGACCTGTTCTACCGCATCAACGTATTTCCCATCGTTCTGCCGCCCCTGCGGGAGCGAGTCGAGGACATCCCGCCTCTGGTCAAGTACCTGCTACGGACCCTGGGGGCGCCCCATCCCCACGTCGGACCGGAGGTCCTGCGTCTGCTGACGGCATACCCCTGGCCCGGCAACATCCGGGAACTCCGGAATGTCCTGGAACGGGCCCTCCTGTTGGCTCGAGGCGAGCCCCTCCGACCGGACCACTTCCCCGGCCTGACGGCCCCCCGGCGGCTTCCCCGCCCGGCTTCTCCGGCCGAACCCCTGGAGACCGCCCGGGTGATGGAGGTCCTGAGGCAAGTCGGCGGCAACAAGAAAGAAGCCGCCCGCCGCCTGGGCATCTCCCGAGCGACGCTGTACCGCCACCTGCGGCGGATGCAAGCCTCATGAAACCGGGAATTCGGGAATCCGGGAGTTCGGCAGATGGAGAGGTGGGCCATTTCATCCAAACCCCGCTCGCCAGAGCAGGGTCCCATGCGATGCGGGATGCAATCCCCCGGGATCTCTTCCCGGGACTCGGGGACCGGGTCTGGCAATGACCTGTAGCCTGACCATTCGCCATTCGCCGTTCGTATGGGTCGTCCTGGGTGTCCTGGGCCTCGGCCTTACCGGCTGTGCCCATCGGGTCGTCATCCTCCACGACCCCCTCCCCGCCGAGGCCCACAACGACCTGGCCCTGCGGTACATGGAAGAAGGCGCCTGGAAGGCCGCCGAACGGGCCCTCCGCCGGGCCACCCGAAAGGCCCCCCGATGGGCCGTCCCTTACATGAACTTGGGATTCCTCTATGCCCGGCAGGGCCGGTGGGCCGACGCCTTCCAGGCCTACGCACGGGCCGTCCGCCTGGACGGGACGTGCGCCGACTGCCTGAACAACCTGGCTTGGTCAGCTCTGCGGAGTGGAAAACGACGGTCCTTGGCGGCCGCCTGGGTCCGGCGGGCCATCGCTTTGGGCGGTCCCGAACGCTTCCGGTATCACCACACGGCCGCCTGGGTCGAGTACATGCGGGGCGACTGCGCGGCGGCCCTCCAAGAGATGGCGGCGGCTCTGGCCAAGGCTCCCCTGACCGAAAGCTTCCTCTACGGGATGGACGCCGACCGGCTTCGGCGTGCGTGCATCCCATAGGCCCCCTCGATCCAACCTTACACACATGTAAATTTATAGAACACCGGAGTGTCCTGGTGACGGAAGAGGAGGGGTTCCAATCCACGAAGAGGTGAGTCTTCTACTTATCGGCACGAAAATTGCCAAAGGCCCTGCGCGACCCGTAAGAAGCCGGATGGACTGGGCGCCTCGACTCGGCAGAGCCACCCGCTGTATTACTCCGTTATCAGAGCCGTTCGGTTCGTGAGAATGGCGTCGGGACAACCTTTCCTAACGCCTGGGAAGCACAGGGACGAGCCAGGGTGATGGATGGCTCATAGCCGCTATGGGCTTATAGCCCATGACCCATGTTGGCTCATGGGTCATGGCTCATAGGCCCATGAGCCATCAGCCATGAGCTATGAGCCAATGCGGCTATGAGCTATGAGCCAATCAGGCCGAATCCATGCGGGTTTTCACGAACCGAACGGCCCCGATACCTCAGCGTTTGGAGAGAGGCCATGAGGTCGTGGATGAGCATCCTGATGATGCCTGGGCTCCTAGCCCTGGTCTGGGCCCCGGCCCCGACGGTCCCGTCGCTGTCGTTGGAAGACCGGGCCCGGTGCATGGAGCAAGTCGAGGAGGTCTTGTGGCAACATCGACTTTGGCCGAGGGCGGATGCACCCAAGCCATCGCTGAGCCAAGTCGTTCCCAAGTCGTTCTTTATGCAGCGGGCGCGTCGGGTCGTTCGGGGGTCGAACGCCTTGGAGCGCTTTTGGCATCGTCCGGTCCGGCCGTCGGACCTTCAGCAGGAGCTGGAGCGCATCGTTCGGGAGACTCGGGACCCGGTGACCCTACAGGAGATATTCGCCGCTCTGGGGAACGATCCCCTACGGGTCGCTGAGTGTGTGGCCCGGCCCCTGCTGGTCGACCGGCGGCTTCGTGAGTGGTACGCCTGGGACGGACGTATTCACGGACCCTTGCGACGACAGATCGAGGGGCGACTGCAGGGTGCGCGGCCCGAGGGGCTATCGTCGAGGCTCGACGGCCATTGGGTCGAGATGTCGTTAGACGCGGCGCCTGAGGTCGTGCAGGCTGTCGCTCGGGACCTGTCGGTCGGGGGGCTTTCCTCGGTTCAAGAGACAGAGGCCTTCTTCTATGTCGTCGTCCGCCTCGATGCCCGGCGGGTCCGTGTCGTCTACTGGTGGAAGGAGACGCTCGAATCGTGGTTGGACCGCCAGGGGCCGGAATTGGACCGTTCCTTGGTGGTCGCCGCCGGGGCGTATCGACTTCGGCCGGTGAACAACCCGTCGTGTACGCCGGACCGATGGGCACCGACGCCGGCGACGCCCCAGGCCCGGGACGGTCACACGGCCGTCTGGACGGGGAGCGAGATGATCATCTTCGGCGGCTTGTTCTCGCCTCATTTCAACGGTCGATACAATCCAGCTACGAACACTTGGCTTCCCTTACAAGTCACCAATCAACCCTCGCCCCGGACGGGTCATACGGCCGTCTGGACGGGGACGGAGATGATCGTCTGGGGCGGGTGGGGTGGCTCTTTGCCCGGCAACGTCTTGAATACGGGGGGTCGCTACAACCCCGTCACGGACACCTGGACGCCGACGAGCACGGGGCCCGGTGTGCCCCAGGCCCGGACGGGTCACACGGCCGTCTGGACGGGGACGGAGATGATCGTCTGGGGCGGATGTACTTCAGAGGGGTGCCTTTTTAACGTGCTCAACACGGGGGCCCGGTACCGACCGGATACGGACACCTGGACGCCGACGAGCACGGGGCCCGGTGTGCCTCAGGCCCGGACGGGCCACACGGCCGTCTGGACGGGGACGGAGATGATCGTCTGGGGCGGCATGCAAGGGAATACTCGTCTTAACTCCGGGGGTCGCTATAACCCGAGTGCGGACACGTGGTTACCGACTTCGACGGTCGGCGCCCCCGAGGCCCGGAACCTCCACACGGCCGTCTGGACGGGGACGGAGATGATCGTCTGGGGCGGATGCGCCGCGACGAGCGGCTGTTTCGTACCCGTATCTACGGGCGGCCGCTATCATCCGGGTACGGACACGTGGCTACCGACCTCGATGAGCGGGGCCCCGGAGGGCCGACGCTACCACACGGCCGTCTGGACGGGGACCGAAATGGTCGTCTGGGGCGGGTGTGTAGACAACGAATGCTCGAGTCATCGGAGCAGTGGCGGCCGGTACAATCCGGCGACAGATAGTTGGACGCCGACCTCGACGGTGAATGCCCCGACGGCCCGGAGCCAGCATACGGCCGTCTGGACGGGGACCGAAATGGTCGTCTGGGGCGGGTGCACCAGTGGCGAATGCCAGGTCGAACTCGCTACGGGCGGTCGCTACGACCCCGCTTCCGACACCTGGGTCCCGATCAACCCGACGGACGCTCCGGCCGGCCGAGCCGGCCATACGGCCGTCTGGACGGGGGCTGAGGTCATCATCTGGGGCGGCGTGAACCCCCAGAATCCTAATACTTATGAATTCACCGGGAGTCGCTGGGTCCCGGCCCTGAACGCTTGGGTCCCGACAGCCTTTCCCGGCTCAGTCAGTGGTCGGGGGCACCACACGGCCGTCTGGACGGGTCAGGAAATGGTCGTCTGGGGCGGCATCATCCTGGGGGGTCTCATTTCCAATTCTGGAGGCCGCTATAACCCGATGACCGATACGTGGACGGGGACGACGACCACGAACGCTCCGGCACCCCGGTACTTGCACACGGCCGTCTGGACGGGAGACCGGATGGTCGTCTGGGGCGGCTTCGACGGGTCGGCGCCCCTTCAAACGGGGGGCGTCTACCGGCCCGACGTAGACCAATGGACGGCGACCAGCACCCTGGGGGCCCCCAGCCCCCGGTACTTGCACACGGCCGTCTGGACGGGAGACCGGATGGTCGTCTGGGGCGGCTTCGACGGGTCGGCGCCCCTTCAAACGGGGGGCGTCTACCGGCCCGACGTAGACCAATGGACGGCGACCAGCACCCTGGGGGCCCCCAGCCCCCGGTACCTCCACACGGCCGTCTGGACGGGGACCGAAATGGTCGTCTGGGGCGGGCGCGACGCCAGTAATCTCCTCCAGACGGGCGGTCGCTATCGACCCGATACGAATACGTGGTCCGGCGTGACGACCACCGACGCCCCGGCGCCTCGCCAACGGGCTGTCGCCGTCTGGACGGGGACCGAAATGCTCGTCTGGAGTGGGTGCCTGGACTTCGATTGCAATACGGCTACCCAGGACGGGGGTCGCTGGGAGGCCCGGACCGACACATGGCAACCGATGTCCCTCTTAGGTGCCCCGACTCCCCGATATGCCGCGACGGCCGTCTGGACCGGCCAGCAAATGATGGTCTGGGGCGGTTGGGGATGTTTGCTCCCGACCTTCTGTGGGACGGCCTTAAAGACAGGGGGCCTGTACTGCGGGACCTTCCCGACCTTTACCCTCACCTGTAGCCCGTCCCAACTGCAAGGCTACCGTGGGGAGGCTCTGCAGGCCACCTGTACGTTGCAATCCCTGGGTGGATTCCAAGAGACCGTCACGATGAGTTGCCCAGACGTGCCGGCCGGCGTCACGTGTCAATTCTCGCCCAACCCGGTCGTGCTACCGCCTGACGGGAATGTCGATGTGACACTGACCCTTCAGTTGGGTCCGTCTGCACCCTTCGGGACCCACACCCTGACGGTCGTGGGCACCAGCCCGAGCGTCACACAAACGATGTCTCTCCAACTTCAGATTCTCAGAGGGCCTCGATTCATCGGACCACCCGTTCCTTCAGAACCCTGACAGGATATCAGAACCCTGCATCAGGATATTAGAAGCGCTCACATAAATCCGACCATCGACCCCAGACCATAGACCGGCTTGGGCCCAGGGGTCTATGGTCCATGGTTTGGGGTCTAATATCGAGGGTCCGATCCCAGTCCCGTCGGATTGATGAGACTGGTTCTAATTGAACAGAGCGGTTGAGTCCGTGAGAGTGGCGTCGGGCCGGCCTTTCCCAGTCGCCCGGGAAGCACGATGTTTCAAGGGGACAGAGTGACAAAGGTAACGAAGGGACGAGCCAGGGTGATGGATGGCTCATAGCCGCTATGGGCTTATAGCCCATGACCCATGTTGGCTCATGGGTCATGGCTCATAGGCCCATGAGCCATCAGCCATGAGCTATGAGCCAATGCGGCTATGAGCTATGAGCCAATCAGGCCGAATCCATGCGGGTTTTCACGAACCGAACGGCCCCGATACCTCAGCGTTTGGAGAGAGGCCATGAGGTCGTGGATGAGCATCCTGATGATGCCTGGGCTCTTGGCCCTGGTCTGAGTCCCGGCCCCGACGGTCCCGTCGCTGTCGTTGGAAGAGTGGGCCCGGTGCATGGAGCAAGTATATCTTCTGCAGGATTATCACGATTTCTTTCTTCAAGGAACCAAGATGGCCCGTCGAATCCCTGTGGGCATGCTGATCCTGGGATTAAGTCTCTGTGGGAACCTTGCGTCGCCGGTGCCTTCTCCTTTGCTGACGGTAGAAGTGACCGGGGTCTCTTCCCCCTTGCCGGCCT
>BEHN01000027.1 GCA_002898535.1 bacterium HR11 | reverse complement strand
TGGTCTATGGTCCATGGTCCATGGTCTGTCGTCTGAGGCAAGGCCATGCGGTTCCGGTTGGAGACGGACTTTGCGCCCTCGGAAGCGCAGGCGGCGGCCATCGAGGCCCTCGTCCGAGGCGTCGAGCAGGGCGCCCGGCACCAGGTCCTGCTCGGCGTGACGGGGAGCGGCAAGACGTTCACGATGGCGGCCGTCATCGAGCGGCTCCAGAAGCCGACGCTGGTCATCGCCCCCAACAAGACCCTGGCGGCCCAGCTCTATCAGGAGTTCCGGACGTTCTTCCCCCACAATGCCGTCGAGTACTTCGTCAGTTACTACGACTACTACCAGCCCGAGGCTTACATCCCGGCGACCGACACGTACATCGAGAAGGAGGTCCTCATCAACGAGGAGATCGACCGCCTGCGGCTGTCGGCGACCCGGTCGCTGTTCGAGCGCCGGGACGTCCTCATCGTCGCCAGCGTGTCGTGCATCTACGGCCTCGGGTCGCCCGAGACCTTCTATGGCCTCCACCTCTACCTGGAAGTCGGCCAGAACTGGACGCTGGCGGACCTCCTGTACCGCCTCGTCGAGCTTCAGTACGAACGCGTCCAGGGTCTCCTCCGGCGGGGCACCTTTCGGGTCATCGGCGACCGCATCGAGCTGTTTCCGACCTTCGAGGAGTGGGCCCTCCGCATCGTCCTGGAGGACGACGTCCTGACCGAAATGGTCGCCTTCGACCCCCTGACGGGCCAGCGCCTGGAGCGCCTCGAACGGAAGCTCATCTTCCCCCGGACGCATTACGTCACGACCCGGCCCCGCCTCCTGGAGGCCGTCGAGTCGATCCGGGCCGAGCTGGAAGAACGGGTGCGGGAGCTTGAGGCCCAGGGTCGCCATCTGGAGGCCCAGCGGCTGTACCAGCGGACGACTTACGACATCGAGCTCCTCCTGACGACGGGCTACTGTCGGGGCATCGAGAACTACTCCCGGCACCTCGACGGCCGCCGGCCCGGCGAGCCCCCGGCGACGCTCCTGGACTACTTCCCCGACGACTTCCTGACGATCATCGACGAGAGTCACATCACGATCCCCCAGCTCCGGGGCATGTACGAGGGCGACCGCTCCCGCAAGCAGACCCTCGTCGAGTACGGCTTTCGCCTGCCGTCGGCCCTCGACCACCGGCCCCTGAACTTCGAGGAGTTCGAGGCCCGGGTCCGGTGGGTCATCTACGTGTCGGCGACGCCGGGGCCTTATGAAATCGAAAAGTCGGGCGGCCGCGTCGTCGAACAGCTCATCCGCCCGACGGGGCTGATGGACCCCGTCCTCGAGGTCCGGCCGACGCACGGCCAGATGGAGGACCTCCTGGGGGAGATCCGTCGGCGGGTCGAGCGGAACGAGCGGGTCCTGGTCGCCACGCTGACGAAGCGGATGGCCGAGGACCTCACGCAGTTCTTGCAGGAACACGGCGTCCGGGCCCGGTACCTCCACGCCGACATCGACACCCTCGACCGGGTCGCCATCCTGCGGGACTTGCGCATGGGCGTCTTTGACGTCCTCGTCGGGGTCAACCTCCTGCGGGAGGGCCTGGACCTGCCGGAGGTCAGCCTCGTGGCCATCCTGGACGCCGACAAGGAGGGCTTCCTGCGGTCGCCGACGGCCCTCATCCAGATGAGCGGCCGGGCGGCCCGCAACGTGAACGGGACGGTCCTCCTCTACGCCGACCGGATAACGCCGGCCATCCGGCAGACGATCGAGGAGACCCAGCGTCGGCGCCGCATCCAGGAAGAATACAACCGGCGGCACGGGATCACGCCGCGTACGGTCCAGAAGCGCATCCACGAGCTCATCGGGAGCCCCTTCGAACGGGACTACCTGGACCTGACCCGGGTCCCGGCGACCGAGGTCCCGGCCTCCCGAGAGGCCCTGGAGACGCAGATCGAGGCCCTCGAACGGCAGATGTGGGAAGCCGCCGAACGGCTCGACTTCGAGACGGCCGCCCGCCTGCGGGACGAGGTCCGCCGCCTCCGCCACCTCTTGGTCACAGACGGCCTGGCGTGAAGACCCTCGGGCACCGGGCGCCCGAGTGCCGGGAATAGGGTCCTACGGTGAGGTTTGGCTCAGCTCCCGTACGATCCTCTGGCGGAAGTGCCACATGTCGGCTGGCGTAGCCGGAGGCGTCCGATAGCGCCGGACCTCTTCCGCCGTGTAAGGGGAGGCACCCGGTGGGGAGGCACGCGACAGGGCGAAAAGGAGTTCATTCAAGACGCGAGCCAGCATGGAGTCGTCCATGAGTTCCCCAAAGGCCGGCATGAAAAAGCCTTCATACTTTTTACTACTCACTTCGATCGGTCCAAACAATCCATACATGACGACCCGGGCCAAGTAGGCTCGACCTTCGGGGTGACGTAAGAAAGTGGCGACGTGCGTGACAGGCGGATAATAGCCCTGGCCCTGCCCCTGGGGCATGTGGCAGAAGCTACAGTAGGCCTCAAAGACAGCCGCTTTCTGGGCTTCCATCGACCCCGGGCTCGGTGGCCTGTGCCGGACCTGACCGCAAGGACTTGGCCGCAGGGTCGCATCAATTTCGACCTGCACTTCGTCCCTGACATTCATGACGGCCATCAGTCGCGGGGGCGTCATGCCCCAATCCGAAATACGGGTCGGGAACCGGGCCTTCAACCGAAAATCCGAGCCCCGCGACTCGACTCGGCCCTCGATAGAAAGCGGCCGCCGGACGCCATGAATGTCCATCGTACCGGAGACGACCCCGACGGTTCCCTTCAAGCGAGCCTCGCGGATGGCGTAGCAGGCTTCAGGATACTTTTCGACCTCGAACATGATCCGACCGTGCTTATCTCGAGTCGCATTGCCCGAGTCCCAATCGCTCATGCTCACACAGGCCCACCCTTGAAACGTCTCCGGAGCGACGGGTCGCAGTTCACCATAAAGGCTCCGATTGACGCCTTTCCACTGATTGAGCAGAGTAGAGGCCCAGTACGTGACCTCGCCGGAGACGGTAAAACAGGCCTCCCCCCAGGCGACAGCTCCGTTTAAGACCCATGTTATCCAAGCTAACCGGACCCACTTCATAGAGATCTCTCCAAGGGGGCTCCGCGGAGGACGCCTGGGAGGCGGTGCTCGGAGGTTTGTAAAAAATAAAAAAATATTGGTATCGGCACGCCTCGACGAGGAAGCGTCAGGGCGTGCCGTCGGGCTGGTCCTGGCAGAAAACCCCCTCCTCCATGCTCGATTGGATGAAGAAGGACCTGCCGTAACGACCTAGGTCCAGCGCTCCGCTCGGCGAGGAGGGTCATCCAACAAGTCATGATTTAAGCGTTCACCTGAAGGACGGCCATCATCCCCATGGCCACGTGTTCCATGATGTGGCAGTGGAATAGGGTCTTCCCCCCAAAGCCTTCGAAGGCTACGGCGATCCGGATTCGGTCGTTCGGCCGGAAGGGGATCGTGTCGTGCCAGGCCGGGAAGGGCTCAGGCACGCCGTTACGGTCCAAGATCTGAAAATGATAGGTGTGCAGGTGAAACGGGTGGTCGACGGGATGATTATTCCACAGTTCCCAAACCTCCCTCTGCCCCAACCGCGTCTCTACATCAGCCATCTGATGAGACGGGTCCATGAAGCGGCCATTGATAAGGAAAAGCCCAAATTCGATTTTACGCGGCGGCGCCCCGGTATCGACTGCGAGTCTCTGCATCGACCGAAGCGACGGGGGGACCGACGGGGGGACCGGCAAGCCTTCGGGCACGTCGACCGTCATCAGGAGGGAGTTAGCCGGTTTCGACAAGTAGGTTCCCCGCGGATAAAAGAGATTGACCAGACGATACCGTCCGGGCCGGTCGAAACGGATCAGGACGTCGGCTCGCTCTCCTGGGACCAGGACGACTTCTTCGAGCTCGACGGGTTTCTCGATAAAACCCCCGTCCGTAGCGATCAGGTGGAAGGCCATCGCTGGCTCCAGTCGGAGCCGGTAGTGCCGAGCATTGCTCATGTTGATGAAGCGGAGCCTCAACAGCCGGCGTCGCACCCGAAGCGTGGGCTGGAGACGACCGTTGACCAGGATGTAATCGCCCTCCTTGCCTTCGCCCCACTCGTCGATCGTATGCGGCGCCGGACGGTCGCCCTGGAAGGCAACGTCCTTCAGGGCGACGACGTGTTCTTCGGCCGCCTGGAGTTCAGGAGCCTGATCGAGGTCTCCCTCGATGACGATCGGACCGACCATTCCGGCAAAGGCCTGGATAGCCGCCGGGGGTCGAAAGATATGGGGATGGTACCATGCGGTCTGCGCTTCTTGGGGCAACGTGAACTCGTATTCAAAGCTTTCGCCCGGCGGGATATGGATGAAGACGTTGTCGGCCCGACCCGTCGGCGGGACGTGCAGGCCGTGATAGTGCAAATTCGTAATTTCGCTTAAATTATTAGTAAGTTTCAGTCGGACCGTGTCTCCCGCCCGCACGCGCAAGAGGGGGCCCGGCAGGCTCCCGTTGTAAGTCAGCAAACGGGCTTTTCGGAACCCTAAGTCGACCCATCGTTCTTGGGCCACGAGGGTGCCTTCCACGAGACCAGGCTCCGGACGCCGGATGTCCAAGAGGGGCGGGTCCCGAAAGGGCACCTCAGGGGCCGCCCAGGCCGTGAGGGGAAAACGGTGCGCCGCCGCCCAGAGGCCCCCGACGGTCAGCGTCCCCAACCGAAGGAACTCCCGGCGCGTCAGCATAGACGTCATCGCTTTCCTCCCTTTTCTTTCTCTTCCAGCTCCTTCAGCTTTTTCAAGACGAGGTCCCGCTCCTTCAACCCATCCCCCAGGCCCCGCTGGCGCTTCCGCTGTTGAGCCACTTCATCCGGACGGATGTCCTTGAAGTCCTTCGGAAGACTTTCCAGGTTCAGTTCCCGCAGGACAAAGTTCAGGATGTCCGCGACCTGCTGGTCCGTCAGCGAGAGGCCGATCGGGAGCATGATGTTGTCATAAGTCCGACTCTCTGACTCCATTCGACCCATCAAGCCGAAGAGCACGACGCGGATCACATATTCCCGCCCTTCCGGGACCTGGACATAGCGGCCCACGTGGGGCGTCAGCGGGGGGTACACGCCCGTGACCCCCCGCCCACTCGGCTGATGGCAGGGCGCACAGGCCTGCGTGAACAGCCGGTGGCCCTCACTGGAAAACTCCGACGACGCGGCTTCCTGGGGCCTCGCCGTCCAAGTCCCGACACTCAGACTGCCCAGGACCAAGAGGAGCAGAGTCCAAGACCGAGACATCACTTCCGCCTTAGACCTGGGATACGATGGGCGTGACGGTGCAGTGGTAGGTCGTTTCCTGGCCAGCTCCGAAGCACCAGACGAGGTCGTTATTCCGCTGGATTCGGTAGAACGGCTGTTCACCGCCGTGCGTATTCAGGCAGGGACAACGGTTGCAGATATTCTTACCACAGCAATCCCGGTAGGCGAGGAGATACATCTTGCCGTCCTTGGGATTCCGACAGCTGGCGACCCAGGCCGTCGTCGACAACTGCGTACCGGGTGGACACTCCGTGATCGTGCCCCCGCAACACGTACAGGGGTAACCGTCGAGGGAGCAGTAGCGCCAGTAGTCACATCGGGTATCGTCCTTGTCCTGCCACTGCGGGTCCTTGGGCTTTTGGCCGCCGCCCTTACCGGCCTTACCGGCCGCATGGGCCGGGCGGGCGACCGGCAAGAGCGGGAAGGCGAAAGAAGCCACCATCAAAGCCCCGACCGAGGCGAGAAAGCTTCGACGGGTCGAGCGTTGGGCCAAGCGCCGGACGGCACTCTCGACCCACGTGTCCAGCTTCGTCCCAGCCATGGAGCGCCTCCTCCAATAGATTTAGTTATTTTTTTGTGAAGAAGATGCTATGTATTCTTGAAGAGAGGCCACGCCCATGTCATAGGCCACGATCAAGCTCTCCAAGTGCTCCATCGTGTTCACGAGGCCTTTCGCCCGAACGACGCCCTTGTCGTCTAAGAGGACCGCATAAGGCAGACGGCCGATACGGTAGGTCATGCCCAGGTCAGACGACAGAATATAAGGGAACTCCTGCAGACCGAACTCTTGGATGAAGCCCCAGTGGTCCCGCTCTTCTCCATCACTGACCAAGACGAACTCAAACCGATGCCGCTCACTGCGGGCCATGACCTTGAGGGACGGCAGGATCTTTTTGCAAATGGGGCACTCGGGCGACACGAAAACGATGTAAAGGCCCCGCCCGTCCGACCGCTCCCCGCCGATCCGGAAAGGGCGCCCCTGGATGTCTCGGACGTCCAGGACCGGTGAAGGTTCTCCGATTTGAGGCCCGTGGGCCGTGACCAAGGCGCCGAGGGGAGCGATCCGCTCGTGGAGCACGCCGATCTGACGAGCCAGGGCAAACACCGCCAGGGCCAGCAGGACGACGAGGACCCATAGCAAGACATACGAAGCAAGCCACACCCCGCTCATCGGGAACTCACCTCACGAGGCGTCTGAGTCCAGAGGAGTTGAAAGGCGCCGTACAAAATGAGAAGGACCAAGGCCGCCAAGCCGCCGAATACGACGTCCGCCAGACCGTAAGTCCGACCCGCTGAGATCCACACCGGATGCACCAGACCGACGATACCCATCAGGACCGCGTTGCGCACGACCATCCACCACCCGATCCGCTGTCGCAGGAGGGGTCCCAGACACCCGCAGTCGATTTCCGTACGGCCCCGCACCAGGTTGATGACGATCGCCGCCGTAAAGACCGCCAGCAGCACCCAGGCGATGCCACAGACCGCGTCGAGCCACACTCGGGATATGAACCCCACGGCCAACAGGGCCTCCATCGGGGGAATCGCCATGGCGACCGGACGCACGGCCCATCCCGGGAGTACCCGGTAGTTGGCCACGATACCCACAAAGTCCTGCAGTTTCAAGAACTTGGCGGTCGCCGAGACGGCGAAGACCCCACCCAGGGCGTAACGAGCGGTCAGCACGACGAGCGGGTCCAGGACCATGGCTTACCGCATCGGCGTATAAAGGATGTAGGGAGTGTAGCCGCCGACTTCGACCTGCCGGAGCAAACGTCCCGTCGACGCGTCGTAGACATACAGCGTCTTCTCATGCGTCGCGACGGCATACAACAGGGGCTTCTCGTCGTGGCTCACCGCCACCGAGTTGGCCGGATGGGGGAGACGAATCCGTTGGACCCGTTGCTTCTTGGCGGCGTCGAAGACCCAAATCTCCGTCCCAGGTTCCTTGTGAGTAAACTCGACCCCCTGATGCATCAGCACGTACAGACGGTTCAGCCGCCGCTGGTAAGCGACGGGTTGCCAGCCGCCCGGCCACCAGTTCTGCTGCCGGTCTTGGGCCGTCAGAATCGACCACTTGTCCGCGACCCGCGGCGTATCACCGCTCATGTCCGCCGTGAAGACCGTCCCCTTGTAGGACACCCAGATGACCCGTCCGTCGTCGGAATAGGCCGGGTTGTCCATGAGGCTCTCGTCCTGCGAGTGGAAAGGTTCCAGCTTCTGGATGGAATGTTTACCGCTGGCGTCAAACTGGACGACCGAGAACCCGCCGTCGGCGCAGAGGGTGGCAAAGCGGTCTGACCGCTTGGCGAAAGGATACAGCAAGTAGCAACCCGGCGTCTCGATTTGGGCGACGAGTTTGCGAGCCTTGACGTCCACCACGCTGACCGAAGCGGCAGGGTTCACGTTAAACACCAACAGGTACGTGCCGTCCGGCGTGATCCCCGCGTGGGGGAGCTTGGGCATGATCAGGACCCGGTCGTCGGGAATGTCGACCTCGGCGACGGGCGCAAACGTTCGAGGGTCATAAATGGTGACGACGTCCTCCCGTTTACCCCGGGCCCCTCGAGAGTAGAAGGTCTCAGCCACATAAATCGCCGAATGGTCAGGCGCCAGCACGATGTTGGCCAGATAGCCGGTGTCGAAGGTGCCCAGGACTTTCCCCGTGTCACCGTCTACGACGTACACTTTGTTAATGACCAAGAAGTCGCCCGGGTCCATCACATAGACCCGATGGGGGTTGGGGGGCGGTGCCTGGGCCACACTTGCCTTTTCCAAGAGGGGCGCTCGAGCCTCGGGCGGGAGTTTCTCGATCTGCTGCTGAGCCCAAGCCACGCCCAGGACCCCACCGACCAGGATGATGAGCCCGACCCAACCTTGTCGGACTTTCATGGTTCCCCTCCTAAATCTTATAAAGTGTACGTGAAGACAAAGGAAGGATTCAACCGACGGGCCGCAAAGCTGTTCTTCCCCGACAGCGTAAACCCGTGGGTGAAGTACTCCGAGATATAGCCGGCCCCCCACCACGTCAGGGAGAAGTTCTTGTACGAAATCACGAGGGTCGGAAACAGCGTCCACTGATGCCCCGCCGGGGTCGTCTCGACCCCGTTGACCTTCGTCGGTCCATAGGTCGGCCGCTTGAGGGCCAAGCCCAGTTCGATGGCCCCGTGCTCGCCGACCGGCAAGCGGTAAGCCACACCTCCCCAGGGGATCCGCTCATCAAAGGGGTCGACTTCTCGGGAACCCTCCCGGTGCTTACGGGACATGACGTAATCGATGCCGGCCCGGAGCGTCAGCGTGCCTTTGGGGAGTTGAAGCGGTAGCTTCCCGTAAACGGCCCAGTAGAACTCATCGCTTAAGTTCGTCAGCGGTACCTCACCCCGAGAAACGTCTGGCCGAGGCGCCGTGTCCATGAAGTAGCCCGCATATACGTCGACGTAACGGGACCGAAAAGCTCCGTAGTAGAGGACCCAGACGAGACGGAAATCCGAGTCCAGCCATTCATCGCCCTGAGAAACTCGCACTTTCCAGAAGGCCCAGAGCGTGCCGAAGGCCACCGACGGTTCCAATCGGGGCATCCAACCGGAGATAGGGATGCTGTACTCAGCGCCGGGGGCGACGATCGGATTCCACAGTTCAAAGCCGTCTGGACGGGAGCGCCGTCCCTGGGCGTCGTAAACCTCGTCCAACTTTTGGGTTTCCACGATAAGGGTCAGTGAAAGCTGGGCCCAGGCCCTGACGGGCGAAAGACCCCACAGGGCGCACACGCATCCGGCCAGCACGAACTTTGGGAGGGCAAGCGGTGCCTTGTACTTTCCGCCTTTCATAACCCTTTCCCTCATACATTATAAAAATCTAAATGAAAACGCCACACCCGTAAATCGGACGGTCCAAAATCGCTTAGAGCCCTGCAGATGGTACCCATTTTACAGGAGAGAGAGAGAGAGTCAAATTAGAGACTTTATCAAATTTTGCAAGTTTATAATTCAAAAAGTGGATTTTTGAGCCGGGCCTGCGATGACTTTCCGGCGCGGCCTTGGAAGCGGCCGAGAAGAAAAGAGAAGGAGGATGGGTAACGCAGGGGACGCTAATACGGGATATGAGGTCAGGACAACCCTACTTGCTACCTTTGGCCTCCATATTTTCGAGATCTCGGTCTTCGGTTGGGTGTTCGGTCGTCCAGTCCCGAATCCCGAAGCCTGCATCTGGCCCGACAGGTAGCGACTTGGGGTAAGATAGATGCGGAGTAGAGAAGAGGAGGGCTGTCCAATCCAGCCTCGTGCATCTCTAACGGTGGGATTTACGGTTCTGGCTCATGGCTCTTCTACCATAGGCCACATCGCCGCGCCGCCACGTTCTCACGCGGAAATTTAGACCCCGGCGTCCGGGGCCTGAGGCCCGTTTCCGCCACCCGACGCCCGGGACCCGGAACTCACTCCCGACACCCAAGACCCGATTCCCATGAAGGTCGTCATCGACTACCGACCGGCGTTGCGGAACCCGACGGGCGTCGGGCTGTACGCCCGTTGGTTGATCCAGCACATGGCCGAAGCCTATCCCGACGTTCAGTGGTACGTGTTCTCCAGCTCCTGGTCGGACCGGCTGGGTCGGCCCCCGTGGGCCGACGCTCCTCACGTACGGGCCGTCGACCGTCGGTGGCCGGTCCGGCTCCTCAACTACGTGTGGCCCCGATGGGGGTGGCCCCGCATCGAGCGCCTCATCGGGGCCTCGGTGGACATCGCCCACTCGCCCTACCCTTTGGTTTTACCGACGCGAACGGCCCGGACCGTCATCACGGTTCACGACCTGTGGTTTCTGCGGCCCGATGCCGGGACGGAGGCCGAGATCGCCCGAGACTATCCCCGGTTCTTCTACACGGCCTGCCAGCGGGCCGACCGAATCCTGACGGTCTCGGAGACGGTCGCCCGTCAACTGGGGGATCTGTACCCAGAAGTCCGGGACCGCATCCGGGTCACGCCGCTGGGGGTGCCGCCGGAATTTCTGGCCCCGCTCCCGCCGGACTCGGCGGCCGAGGTCCGTCGGGCTTACAGCTTGCCCGAAGAGTATGTCCTCTTCGTCGGCGCCCTGAATCGTCGGAAGAATCCCGGCCTGGCCGCCGAAGTCGTGCGCATTCTGCAGTCCCGAAGGCGGGCCGGGCCGTGGGTCGTCGTCGGCCAGGGCCCGCTGGAAGCCGACCTGCGGGAACGCCAACGCCGGTATGGGCTGACCGCATACTTCATCGGGTACGTGCCTCGGGAGCGGCTTCCGGCCATTTATGGGGGGGCAACCCTCCTGCTGATGACCTCTCACGACGAGGGCTTCGGGATTCCCCTCCTGGAAGCCATGGCCAGCGGCGTGCCGGTCGTGGCCCTCCGGCGGGGTGCCGTCCCCGAGGTCGTCGGGGAGGCGGCCGTCCTCGTGGACGAAGCCGACGCCGAAGCCCTCGCCGAGGCCTGCGAGCGGGTCTTGACCGATTCGGCGCTCCGGGCCGACCTGATCGAGCGGGGCCGCGCCCGAGCCCGCCACTTTCGGTGGTCCGAGACGGCCCGCCGGACTTACGAGGCCTATCGGGAAGTCCTGGGTTAACACAGCCGCTCGGTTCATAAGGATGGCATCAGGACGGCTTTTCTATTGCCCGGGAAACACGATTTTTCAAACATCTGGCAGATGGGCAGGTCGGCAGATAGAACCCTGGGTGGGCAAGGAGCGGCCCCAGGGCTTCTTGGACTATCTGCCCATCTGCCGAACTGTCTATCTGCCGGAGCTTGAAAAACCGTCTTTCCCGGTGGGTCGGGAAGGCCGAATCCATGCGAGTCTTCACGGACCGAACGGCTATGATGAGCCATCTTGGAGACCCTTCTGTCGAAGGTGGTGCCTTGAGTCCGTCCGATCGCCATCGACATCCGCCGATACCCGTCGATTTACGGTCGAAACTCCTGACAGACCGGTCGGGCCGCTCGACGCTGGCCGGCGTCCCGGGACGGCTCTACGTCGGCTGGGGCGTTTTCGCCTTCCTGTGGCCCGAGACGGTCGAACGGCTCGAGGCCGCTCGGGCCCGGATGACGGCCGACGACCGGCTGGTCGTCGCCGTCCTGACGGGGGCGGCCCTTCGGCAAGACCTGGGTCTCCCGGACCTGCGGGTGCCGCTCTATCAACGGCTGACCCTGGCCGCCGGTCTACGGGCCGTCGACCACGTCCTTGTGTGGCGGCGGCTGGCGCCGACGGACTGGGCCCGGCGGTGGCGACTCCGGCGGGTGGAATGGCTCGGCCTGTTAGAGCCGATCGGGCGACCGAGGCCCCAGTAACGGTTTTACCATAGACCGTGGACCATAGACTTGGCTGGGGAGACCGGATGGCCTCATCTTGAGACACCGGCTGAGACCTCAGGGTCGGCGTGGGGGCATCCCCGCCGTCCGGTCCCGCCTTCCTCCGGACTTCCTCGGGGATGGGGAAGAGCGAAGGCCATAGAGGCCTTCGGCCCGGCGGCGCCGTCGTCGTTCTTCCGTTCAAGCCGAATCCCACGGCCTCCTGCCCCGTCTCCGAAGGGGCCTCTTCAAGACTTCGAGCCGGTGTCTCGACGGGTCTATGGTCTGTGGTCTACGGTCCGTGGCCCATGGTCTACAGCCTGCGGCCCTACTACGATGGGTTGCGAGGTCCCAGCGTTTCAGGGTAAAATGAATCGCTTCCCTCGCAGACGAGCCGGGCGGTATGGCCATCGGACCCTTGCTTCGGCAGGCCCGTCAGGTGCGGAACCTTTCCCAGCGGGAAGTGGCGGAGCGGCTCCGGATTCCGGTCGCTTATGTCCAGGCGATGGAAGAGGAGCGTTGGGAAGCCTTGCCGGGCGGTCACTACCGGCGGGCCTTTGTGCGGGCCTACGCCGACTGGCTGGGCGTACCGCTGACGCCAGAGGCGCTGGCGGCCCTATCGGCTCCTTCGACGGAAGGTCCGTATTCCCGGTCCGACCGACGTCCACGGGGGAAGTCTCTCCTGCGATTCTGGTGGGCGGGTATCGCCGCCCTCGTCGCCGTCGTATCTGGGATATGGTGGCATGTTCAGCGGCCGACCGGGAACACCGGCCCCGCCGGGGATGCCCGGACGACTCCCGTCGTGGAGCCGGCCTCGGTGGCACCCCGATCACCCTCGGGGGACGCCGGCGTGGGGGCCTCCCCGACGCCGATTCGGCTTCGCGTCGTGGCGGAAGAGAACTGCTGGCTGGAGGTCTACGCCGACGGCCGGCGGGTCTTCTTGGGGACCCTGCGGGCCGGCGAGTCCTATCGGATCGAGGCGACGACCCAGGTTCGTCTGGCGACGGTCGGGAACGCGGGGGCCTTGCGGGTTTTCGTCAACGACCAGCCGGTGCCTCCCCTGGGCGGACTCGGCGAGACCCGTCGGGACGTGATCTTTGACGTGAGCCGGCTCCCGTCCCGGGAACCCCCTTCCCCTCCATAGGGGATGGAGTATAATCTTTCGGATGATGAGGCGCGCGGAATGGCCGACAAGCATGTCGTCACCCGTCAGGTCTTAGAGGGTCGGGCGCCGGTGGCCATTCAGGAATTTGCCGCCCGCGGCTTGCTACCCTTGCCTCGGGCCGAGTTCCTCGACGTCTGGGTCTACCTGACCGTCCACGGGGGCACCCCGGAGGTCCGGGACCTCGCCCGGCAGTCCCTGGAACAGCTCTCGACCGAGGAGCTGGCCGAACTGGCGGCCCACGCGTCTCTGGAGGACCGGACGTTTGAGTATCTGGTCGAACGGTATGGTCGGGATTCGGCCGTCGCCGCTCGCCTGGCCCGAAATCCTGCGATACCGGACGCGGCCCTCGTGCGCCTGGCCGAGCAGGCCGGGGCCGACGTCCTGGAACTCATCGTGGTCAACCAGGTCCGTCTGCTTCAGACGCCGGACCTCCTGCCGGCCCTCCGTCGGAATCCGAATCTGACGCCGGTCCAGCAGAGACGCCTTCGGGAGTTCGAGGAGGAGTTTGTTCAGAAGGAAGTCCGCTACGAGTTGAAAGTCCCTTCTCGGGAGGCCCCGCCGCCGATGCCGCCCCCTTCACCGGCCGTCCCGGTCGGTCCGCCGGTCCCGCCATCGGTCGTCTCGACGGGTTCGTCGGCGCCGGTCCCGACGCCGGAAGCGCCGGCCTCCGGCCTCACGGCGCCGATGCCGGCCCCGTCGGTCGAGGTCGCCGAGGCGACGGCCGAGACGCCGCCGGAAGTCCTGGCCGTCGAGGCCGAGACCCAGGGCGATCCCCAGCGGCTTTTGGACCGGATCATGCGGATGACGGTCCCGGAGCGGGTCATGCTGGCCCTCCTGGGTCATCGGGAGGCGCGAATGTTCCTGATCCGGGACCCGAACCGCATCGTCCAGGAGGCCGTCATGAAGAGTCCCCGGCTTTCCGAGTCGGAGGCCGAGACCTATGCGGCCATGCGGCACCTGGAGCCGGACATCTTACGCATCCTGGCCGACCGGCGGGAGTTTTACAAAAATCGGACATTCCTCTATCGGATCGTGACGAATCCGAAGACGCCCATCCCGGTCGCTACCCGCCTGATGTCTCAGCTTTCGGTCATGCAACTCCGGGACATCACCCGGAGCCGGGACGTCCCGATGGCCGTCCGGAACATGGCCAAAGAACGCCTGGCCCATATCCTGGGCCTCAGTAAGGGGTAGGCCGCGCCATGCTACGATGGCAGTTTTACGGAGCCAGCGACGTCGGTCGAAAACGTTCCAAGAACGAAGACGCCTGGGGCTATGACGACAGCCTGGGACTCTTTATCGTGGCCGACGGCATGGGCGGCCATGCGGCCGGGGAGCAGGCCTCCCAGATCGCCGTCCAGGAGGTCCTGACGTTCGTGCGGACGGCCCAGGCGGACCCGGACGCCACGTGGCCGGGTTTCACGGCGGACACGGACGAGTGGAAGGAGCACGTCCTCCGATGGGCCCTCCTGAAGGCCCACCAGCGGATTCTGGAGACGGCCGGCACGCACGCCGAATGGCAGGGCATGGCGACGACGGCCGTCGTCGTCCAGCTCGACCCCGAGGGACGGCGGGCCTTCATCGCCCACGTCGGCGATAGCCGGGCGTACCTCATCCGGCAGGGCAAGATCATTCAGCTCACGCAGGACCACTCGTGGGTGAATGAGCAGATCAAGGTCGGCGTCATCACGGCCGAGGAGGCCCGGGTCCACCCGTTTCGGAATGTCGTCACCCGGGCCCTGGGCGGGCCCCAGGAGCCTGTCGTGGACGTCGACGAGGAGCCCTTAGAGCCGGGCGACATCCTGCTCCTCTGCACGGACGGCCTGAGCGGGGTCGTCAGCGACGAAGACATCCTGTCGGTCGTGACCCGGCACGGGGCCGACCTGGAAGGGGCCGTCCAGGAGTTAATCCAGCAGGCCAATGCCAACGGGGGCCCGGACAACATCACGGTCGTCCTCGTCCGCATCGTGGCGGATGCGAATCAGACAGTAGGGATCAGGCAGTAAGGCCATTAGGCCGTAAGGCGGTGCGGCAGTAGATGAGGGGGTTGTTGCCTCGCCTTATCGCCTAATGGCCTGATTGCCTTACTGCCTGATTGCCTGATGCAGGTCGTTATGGCCGATAAGACCCAAGCGCCGATCCCGGAGCGTATCGGGAAGTACATCATCAAGCGTCTGCTCGGCAAGGGCGGCATGGGCCGGGTCTACCATGCCTACGACCCCTTCATCGGCCGCGACGTCGCCCTGAAGGTCATGCTCCCGGACCTGGCCGAGGACCCGGCCTTGAAGGAACGGTTCGTCCGAGAAGCCCAGTCGGCCGGTCGCCTCCGCCATCCCAACATCGTGACGATTTACGACCTGGGCGAAGACGACGGCGTCCCCTACATCGCCATGGAGTACCTGGAGGGCCGGGACCTGGACGAACTGATCCGGACCCGGGTCCCCCTGACGGTCGATGAGAAGCTCGACATCATCCGTCAGGCTTGCGAGGCCCTCGGCTATGCCCACGCCCAGGGCGTCGTCCATCGGGACATCAAGCCGTCGAATATCCGGGTCCTGGACGACCACGTCGTCAAGATCATGGACTTCGGGATCGCCAAGATGGGGGCGACCCACTTCACGCAGACGGGCATCATCATGGGGACGCCCCACTACATGGCCCCCGAGCAGGTTCGCGGGGAGCGGGAGAAAATCGACGGCCGGACCGACATCTTTGCCCTGGGCGTCGTCCTCTACGAGTTTCTCGTCTACCGTCGGCCCTTTGAAGGGGAGCACTACACGACGGTCTTCTACAAGATCGTCCACGAGCCCCCGGCCCCGATCGATACCGACGCCGATATTCCCCATCTCGATGACATTCGGGCCGTCCTCGAGAAGGCCCTGGCGAAAAACGTCGAGGCACGGTACCAATCGGCCTACGACATGGGCCGGGACCTGCAGGCCATCATCCGAAAGTTCCGGGATGAAAAGACGACGATCGTGACCCAGAGCCGCCCGGCCGAGGAGCCTCGGACGGTCCTGGTCGCCCCACCGTCGGGACCGCCCTCGACGCCGCCCCGGCCCCCGGAGCGTCCGACGGTCCAGGCGCCGCCGTCTCCCCCGCCGGAGCCGCCGACGGTCCTGTCGCCCCCGAAATCGGAACCGGCCACGGTCCTGTCCCCGACGCCGCCCCGAGCGCCGACGCGGGCGACGGTCGCCGCCCCCCCGACGCCCCCGACACCCTCGGAGATCTCCATCGCCGTCGGCCCGCCCGTCGAGGAAAGACGGCGGCCCGTCGGACTCTGGATCGCCTTGATATCGGCCTTTTTAGTCTTGGGCGTGACAGCCGCCTACCTCACGTACCGGTTGTGGCCGAGCCCCGGCCCTGAAAATACGACGGGGCCGACGAGCTCCGATGTAAAGCCCCCGGATCAGAAGATGGCCTCGAAAGAGGCGACGACGGGTCCTGCCGAAACGACAAAGACTCAGGAAGCCGGCAAGACCGGGCCTCTGCCCTCGGAAGACATGAAGACGACGAGTCCGACGGGCCAGGAGACGACATCCACGCAAGCGGAGTCCTCGACCGGTACCGAGGGCCAGACGATCGCCCGGGATCAGACCGGTGAAGCGACCAAGCCCCCGGTAGAGGTCCCGAAGGGGACCCTCTTCATCAATCTCCTGCCGTGGGCAGAAATTCTTCGCATCGAACGAGTTTCCGACGGCTTCCGGGTCCCGATCCCGACGCCGGCTTACACGCCCCTGTGGGTCCCGGACGTGCCGGCCGGCCGCTACGTCGTCGAGTACCGCCACCCGGCGATGCGTGCCCCGGCGACCGTCGAGGTCGATGTCGTCGGCCAGCAAGTCAACCGCCTGGTCCAGCACGTTTTCCGAGGGGGCCTGCCGCCGGAATTCCAGAGTATCTTGGAGCCGTGATGTAAATACGGTGCTGGGTGGTGGGGGACATATCCCTACTCCTTAGCATCCAGCATCTAAGACCTAACACCCAGCGCCGAATCTTGCCCTGCATCAGGGGACGCCAGTTATGGCGCGATGTGCTACGCCCTTACGACTGTTCGTCTTGGTGGGGATGGTGACCGTCGGGGGTCTTTCGACCGCCCACGCCGACCAGGAATGGTACTATTACTACGAGCTGGGGCTTCAGCGGCTCCGGGACGGGAACGCCCAGGCGGCCGTCGAGAACCTCCTGCAGGCTATCGAGAAGGGGCCTGAACCCGGTCCCCGCCGGCGGACGTACGGGACCTTCTTCAAGGACTTCTACCCCTACCTCCACCTGGCCAAAGCCTATCTGCTCCTCAAACGGTGCCCCGAGGCCGTCCAGGCCATCGCGGCGTCCGTCCAGAAGGAAAAAATCAGCCCCGGGAGCCCGCTGTATGAAGAGTTTGCGAGTGTGCGCGAGCAGGTCCGAACGGTCTGTGAACGACCGCCCGTCGGACCCCCACCGGACAAGTCCCTGCCGCCCCCGAATTCCGGGACGGACGCGGGCATCCACCCCACGGGCCCGCTCCCCGTTCCCCGGGCCATCGTCCTGCAGGCCCTGGAATTCTACGTCAACGGGCGGTACGACCGGGCGTTTCAGGTCCTGAAAGACGCCGAGGCCCAGTACAAATTAGACGAGCGGGCCTACTTCCTCATGGGCTGTAGCCTGGCGGCCCGCTACTACGCCGAGGGGGAGAAAAACCCGGCCCTCCTGCAACGGGCCCGGGACTTATTCCGGCAGGCCCGGCCTCTGCCGGATCGATTCCAACAGCGGATGGCCTATCTGGTATCACCTAAAATCCTGGCCCTCTATCAATCCCCCTGATTCGGGATCGGGAGTCCGGGAATTCGGGAGTTCGGGAATTTGGGAAGGCCGTTCGGCGGCCGACGTAGAAGACAAGGGGGGCATCCATCGTTCCAGGTCCCCACGTCTCCCTGAAGTTTGCCTGACCCTTCGCCGCCTCCTGTCGTCGACCGCCGGCACCGGCCTCCAGGCCGCATCCCCGCCCCGGTGGGCCTCCCGATAGCGTATTTCCAAACCTCCATTCCACGGCTGAGACGCCGAGAGTGCCGAGAAAAATCGAAGAAACACCCTCGGCCTCTGCGCCTCGGCGGTGCGTTTTGAAACAGACCCGACTGCCGAACTGCCCAACTGCCGGATTCCCGAACTCCCGAATTGCCGACCTGCCGACCTGCCCAACTGTCGAATTCCCGCATTCCCGAACTCCCGGACGGCCGGATCGCCTAAATCCGGCTATAGACCACGGACCATAGACCATGGACCATGGACCATGGACCATAGACCGGCTTGGGTCCAGGGGTCCATGGTCCATGGTCTATGGTCTGTGGTCTGTGGTCCATGGTCTGGGGTCGGATACCGAGGGTCCGATCCCGGTCCCGTCGGATTTGAGACTGGTTCTAATCTCCCATCACGATGGCCCATCCGTGAGCCCGGGTCCAGCGGTCCGTCAGCCACGCCGCCGAGACCCGGCGGGCCGGCGTGCGGCCGTCGTGGATGAAGAAGGCCCGGGCCGACCCGTCGTCCTCGGTTTCTACCCCGACGACGACCACGTAGTGGAACCGCCGGTAGGGGCCCCGGGACAGATTCAGCAGGAGCAGGACCGGCCGACCGGCCCGCACGGCGGCCGTCAGGTCCGCCGCCGTGCCCGGGAGCACCCGGTAGGCGACGCCGTGCGCCCGCAGGAATCCTTCGACCTCCAGGGGCATGAGGCCCTGGGGCGCCGTGAGCGTCTCCAAAGCGGTCCGAGCGGACTCGAAACCGTAGTATGTCAGGAGGATTCGAAGGGACGTGACCCCGCAGTCCCGGTCCTGCTGTTGAGCATAAAAGGGCAAGTCCAGGACCTGGCGATGGGCCGCCGTCGGCCCACAGCCGCTCAGGCCCAAGGCGGCGACGAAAAAGCCCCCCATCGTCCACGGGAGACGGCGTCCTCTCATCGGCCGACCCCCATGCCATATATCCCCAGCCCCGCTCGCCCGAGCGGGGTCGCCATTCCGACGTGACGACGTGAAGGCGAGACGGCGGGACGCGTCCGGGAACGACCCCCGACGCCTGACCACTCGCCACTCGCTACTCGCCACTCGCTACTCGCTACTCGCCATTCACCACTCGCCACCCGCTATTCGTCCTTCAGGAGGCCCCACTGGCGCACCCGCTGGCGGGCCTTTTCGACGATGTCGATCGGCATCTCTAAAGGCGCCGGATAGAAGACCTTCCAGGTAGCGTCCACGCCGATGGGCGCCGAATAGAGAGGCCGGAGGCCGGACCACTCGGTTTGGGGACACAGCCAGTCTCGGGCCGGGTCAAACCGGGTGAAGATACCCCACATCAGGCGCGTCGGGTCGTCCAGGGGGACGTCGGGGCTGACGACCCACACCCACAGGAAGGGGCGGACCTTCGGATGGCTCAGCGTCTCGGTCAGAAGCCGTCGGACGTCGACGAGGCCGTGGACCTGGAGAATCAAGTGGCCGCCCGGCCATACCCGGGTCGCCCGGACGCCCCAGGGGAGTTCCGACGGCGGGACGGGGTCGGTCGGCCAGGGTCGGGCCCGAAGGACCCGGTCCGTAGCGTTCAGGATGACCTTACTGCCGGCGTGCAGGGTCGGCGTCGTGAAGTCCAGCGTATCGGCCGGGGCCGTCGGCAGGACCGTGAGGTGGCGAGCCGGGTCGAAGCGGTCCCAGAGGGTCGCCAGGACGGCCGACCAGTCGGCCGGGTCGACGTCCGGCGGGACGAGGATCAGACACTTGGTCAAGGAAAGCTGGCCTTGGCCAAGGAGGCCGAGGCCGACCCGCAGGGACTCCATCGGGTGCCGTTCTTCGACCGAAACGACCAAGAGGTGGTGGAACCCCGTCTCGGGGTAGGCCCACAGTCGTCGCACGGACGGAAAGACGACCCGGATGAGGGGGCCGACCATCTCGCCGGCGGCGACGCCCATGTACCAGTCCTCTTGAGGCGGCTTGCCGACGACGGTCGAGGGATACACGGGCCGCTCCCGGCGCGTGACGGCTTGGA
Organism: bacterium HR11; assembly: GCA_002898535.1. NCBI lineage: Bacteria > bacterium HR11. Next base: position 9,566 of record BEHN01000027.1, on the reverse strand, counting down.
CGTGAAAGACCGGAAAGGGCCGAGCCTCCGAATAATGGCCGAAGTGGTCCCCGAAGGGACCCTCCAGGCGGCGCTCCTGAGGCGGGACGTGGCCCTCCAGGACGAATTCGGCCCGGGCGGGGACCTTCATCCGGAGCGTTCGAGCCCGCACGAGGGGCACGGGACGGCCCCGAATCCAGCCGGACCACAGGATTTCGTCCATCTCTTCGGGAAGCGGCAGGACGGCGCACAGCATCGTCACCGGGTCGCCGCCCAGGACGACGGCGACCTCCAGGGGTTCGCCCCGCCGTTCGGCTTCGTAGTAATGCGCCCGGCCGCCTTTCATGCTCTGCCAGTGCATGCCGGTCGTCTTCTCGTCGTACACGTGGAGCCGGTAGATGCCGACGTTCCGCGTACGCAGGACCGGGTGATGGGTCACGACGAGGCCCATCGTGATGAAGGGCCCCCCGTCGTAGGGCCAGCACGTGATCACGGGGAGGTCCCGCAGGTTCGGCGTCTCCACGACGGCCTGGACGGGGGCCCGCCGGACCGTCCGGGGGAAGCCCCGCCCCAGTCGAAGACCGAGCCGGAATAGGTCCCAGAGGCTCCGAAAAGACGGGGGCCGCCGTACGAGGTCCAGCCACCGGAGGAACTCCTCGGCGATGGCCGAAGGCTCCCGCCCGAGGGCCCACACGATGCGCTCCATGCTCCCGAAGAGGTTGATGACTAAAGGAAAACGGGAGCCACGAACACTCTCAAAGAGGAGGGCCGGTCCCTCTCGACGGACGACCTCCTGCGCGATGGCGGAGACCTCCAGATAGGGGTCGACGGGGTCCCGAATCCGGACCAGATGGCCCCGCTGTTCCAGAAACCTTAAGAAGGTCCCCAGGTCCGCAAAGGGCCACCCGGGGACGCCCCGACCCGGCTTCATGCGGCTGAGCCTCTTGAAAGGAGATGCGGGCTACGAGATACGGGATTTCGGCTCACGGCTCATAGCCCATGGCTCATAGCTCATGGTCCATGGGTCGTGACTATGAGCTGTCAGCCATGAGCTATCAGCTATGAGCCATGAGCTATGAGCCAATATGGGTTATGCGCCGACCGGCCGGCCCTGTCACATCAGGCCGTCCGCCAGATATTCGGCAAAGGCCATCGAGGCCGTAAAGGCCGGGGAGACGGCATTTAGGACATGAATGGCCGCCTCGTCCCGGAAGACCAGAAAGTCCATGACGAGCCGACCCGTCGGCCGATGAACGAGCTGAGCCCGGATGCCGACCCGCTCGGCCCGGACCAGGTCTCCGGCTTGGATGGCCGGCACGAGGTCCCGGACCGCCCGAAGAAATCCGCCGGGCCGATGCCGCCAGGCCTCCCGAAGGGCGAACTGCCGAAACGTCGGATTCAAAACGGCTAATCTTAGCACCGTATGGAGGATTTTCAACGACTCGGGCGTCAGGCCGGTCCAACCTCTGTAGTGGGCCCGCCCTAAAGCCGGGCCCGCCGTGGGGCCGACGTGGACGACGTCGTCCACGCCCCGCGTCAGATGCACCCCCAAGTAAGGAAATCCCAAATCCGGCACGGGGAAAATGTTGCCCCGGACCAGGTAACTTCGGTCCGGCCGGAGCCGTCGGTACGCGCCCCTCAACGGCAAGATGGTATATTCCCGACCGACCCCGAAGGCATGGGCGACCCGATCGGCGTATGCGCCGGCGGCGTTGACCAGCCACCCGTAGGAGATGATCCCCGCCGAGGTTCGGACCTGTCGAGGTCCCGCCGGTCCCAGGGCGGCCGTGCCGTATCGGATCTCGACGTGACCCGAGCGGGTCAGCTCATCGGCCAGGGCTCGGAGGATCGCTTGGGGGTCGACGACGGCCGTGTCGGCCACAAAGAGGGCCGTGTCGTATCGGGTCGAGGCATAGGGCTCGATGTCGGCCAGGGCCCGGCCGTCGACGAGCTCGGCCCGGGCGCCGTTGGCGTCGGCCCGCCGCTTGATTTCCTGAAGCGTGGCCAGGTCGGCCGGTCGGGTCGGCACGAGGACCTTCCCCGTCTCCCGCAGGGGCAGACCGTATTCCTGGCAGAAGGCCCTCAACCGGCGGTTGCCCTCGATGCAGAAGCGGGCCTTCAGGGAGCCCGGTTCATAGTAAATGCCGGCGTGGAGAATCCCACTGTTCCGGCCGCTGGCGTGTCGGCCGAGGGCGGCCTCCTTCTCCAGGATGAGGATGCGCTGGACGCCCCGGCGGACCAGGGCCCGAGCCACCGTCAGGCCCACGATGCCGGCCCCGACGATGCAAACGTCCCAGACGTCTCGCATAGGCCTTTTCACCCCCAATTCGCAATCTTATCGGAGCCGTTCGGCCCGTGAGAATGATGTCAGGACGGCTTTTCCCCACTGCCCGAGAGGCACGGTTTCTCAAAGGGACGGAGTGACGAAATAACGAAGTGGCGAGCAACGGTCTTGGACCGATGAGCAAGTCGGCAGTCAGTAGACGGGCCGATGGGAAGACCCCTACGGGACGCAGGATGCAAGTCTGATGAGCGCGTTGCAGTTGCCCACCGGCCGTAAGGGGCTCTTCGGAACGCCAGGCGTCATCCCGGCGTCCTCCATCCGGGCACCGCCCGTCATGGCGGCGAAGGCGTCACCGACCGCCCGCCGTCATGCGGGCGTCTCCAAATCCGCCCCATCGGGTTTGCATCCTACATCTCCCATCAGAGTCGTCCGGTTCGTAAAAATCCGCATGGATTCGGCTTTTTCGACCCTTCGGAGAGGACGGCTTTTCAAGCCAAGGGCCCTTCGGGAGTTCGGGATCTCGGGAAGGCCCTCCGACGGCCGACGTAGAAGGCAAGGGAGTATGGAGCGTTCCAAGTCCCTACGTCTTCCTGAAGCTTTCCCGACTCTTCGCCTTCTCTTGTCGCTGACCGCCGGCGCCGGCCTCCAGGCCGCATCCCCGCCCCGGCCGGCCCCCCATTCCCGAACTCCCGAATTCCCGAGCTCCCGACCGGGCCAAGACCGTCACTCCGTCCCTTTGAAACATCGCGCTTCCCGGGGGATGGGAAAGATTATCCCGACGCCATTCTCACGAACCGAACAGTTCTGATATTCTTATCCTGCATCCCATCAGGAGGAGGTCCCATGACCGACTACTGGGCTTTACCCATCGGAGACCGCTGTCCGGAACAGTTCCATGCCGTCGTGGAAGTCCCCAAGGGGAGTCAGAACAAGTACGAGTACGATAAGACGCTAAACGTCTTCCGGCTGAGCCGGACGTTATTTTCCCCCGTCCACTACCCCGGTGACTATGGGTTCATCCCCAGCACGCTGGCTGACGACGGCGACCCCCTGGACGTCTTGATCCTGGTCGATGAACCCAGCTTTCCTGGATGCATCCTGACGGTCCGTCCCATTGGCCTGCTGGACATGTTAGACCAAGGCGAGCGGGACGAAAAGATTCTGGCCGTTCCTGTGGACAACCCCCGCTACGACAGCATTCGATCCTACCGAGACGTCTTCCCTCACATGATTCGGGAGATTGAACACTTCTTCCGAATTTACAAAGAGCTGGAAGGCAAGACAGTTGTCACCCGAGGTTGGCGGGACGTGGCCGACGCCCTCCGGGCCGTCGAGGCCGCCTATCGGAATTTCCAGAACTTCCGTCGTTGATTGACGGGCCGGGGGCTGGCGCTCCCGCAGATGGGGACGTCTATGTTGTCCCCTGTCGGACCGTGAGGCCCACTTTCCAGACTAAATCGCGGCAGGGCATTCATCGCCCCTTTTCCCGATTCCTGGGACCTGTTGTCAACCCCACGCCGCAAACAGCCCTGAAACCAGCCCCGCCGTTCCAGGAGGGCGTCCAGACGGCGGAGGACCTCGGCCTTGTCGTTGGCCCACGGCGGGGCGATGAGGTCCTGCGGGGGAGATTCGGCGACCAGCCGGTGGAGGACGACGTCCGGCGGCAGACAGGCGATCAGCTCGGCCAGGAGCTCGACGTATGTGTCCATGTCCATCAGGGGCCACGGCTTCCGGAGGTACTGGACGCCCAAGACGGTCCCCCGGACGATGTGGAGGTTGTGACACTTGACGCCCTCGACGGGCCAGTCGGCGACCGTCTGGACGGTCGTCTGCATCATCTCGAAGGTCTCCCCGGGGAGACCCATCAGCAGATGGATGCAGACTTTCAGAGGCGTGTCGGCCAGCCGTCGGACCCAGGCCTCGTACAGATCGACCGTCTCGGCCCGATTGATGCGGACGAGCGTCTCGTCATGCACGGTCTGGACGCCGAGCTCGAGCCAGACTTCGTGGGTTTTCGTATACGTCAGAAGCAGGTCCACGACGTCCTCGGACAGGCAGTCGGCCCGGGTCCCGATGGCGAGGGCGACGATGCGGTCGTCCAAGAACACGTGGTCATAGATCCGCTTCAGGACGGGGACCGGGGCATAGGTGTTCGTGTAGGCCTGAAAGTACAGCATGAACTTACGGGCGCCATACCGCCGTTCGGCCCGCTCGATGCCCTGCCGGATTTGGTCCCGCAGGGGAATCTTCGGCGAGAAGTTGAACGTGTCGTTGTTGCAGAACGTACACCCGCCGTAAGCGACGCGGCCGTCCCGATTCGGGCAGTTAAACCCGGCATCGACGGAGATCCGCTGGACCCGCTCGCCGAAACGCTCCCGGAAGTACTGATTCAGGGTTCGGTAGCGCATGCGACCCCCCTCTATTCGGCTTCCGACTCGCCCGGGCCCTTACACCGGCGGAGCTCCCGCAGGGCTTCTCACTCCTGCAGGTGAAGCAGGTCCTTGGGCCGACCGAGCGCCCGCTTCGAAAGGATCAGACCCTCCAGCGTCAACACGTAGACGACCCGTCCCGACCACTGTTTCTCTTCCGAGTAAGCCAAGGCTTTTCCGTAGTCCCCGAGGCCCACCACCTCACCGAGGAGGTCGATGGGCCCAGCGTCTGTCATGAGCATGAATGGATGGACCTCCGAGCCGCCGGGCCGACGCATAGCTCCGGACGGCCTCGGTCACCCGGTCGGCGATGTCCTGCACCGGCTGGACCTCGACGAGCGAGAGGTCGATCCCCCACTGACGGGCCCGTTCAACGGCAGACAGCGTTCCCTTCGATCGGTTCATCCTTCTGCCCATCCGACCCTGAACGCTCAGGACCTGACGTCGGGCCTTTACCACGTCAGCCGCAGGCCGAGCTGGAACCGGCGGTCCGCCAGGCGGGCACCCTCGGAGATGACCTGACCCGTCTCGGCATCGATTTCCCGGTAGGAGTTCTGCTCCGTCGTCCAGGTCCCGTAGTTCTTCCGATTCAGGACGTTGTCGACCTGGAGGACCGCATGGAGCCGGGCGGGTCCATGACGCAGGAGGGTCTTTTCGACCTTCAGGTCCCATTTGAGAAGGGCCGGCATACGCTCGGCGTTAAACAGGCCCTGCCGCTGGAGGCCCGTCGCCGGGTCGATGTCGGGGACGTAAATACAGCCGGCCGGACCGATGGGCAGGGCCCCCGGCGGCGGGAGGCCCAGGCGGTCGTACTGGCAGGTCCACAGCCGCCAGTACCGCCGGGTCGTCGGGTAGCCCGTATTCCACTGGAGGCCCGTATTCACGGAGAGGCCGCCGGCCCAGGCCGTCGACCAGTCGAGGCTGACCTGGACTTGGTGGCGGACGTCAAAGTTCAGGGGCCGGAAGTCCCCGACGAGGAGGCCGCCGCCCCGGTAGTCGGCCGACGGAAAGGTGCCCTCGGCGACGGCATAGCTGTAAGAGACCCATCCCCGGAGGGCGCCCTGCGTCTTCAAGAGGCTGACCTCGACGCCGTACGCCCGACCCCGACCGCCGTTGACCAAAGCCGGAGGCCACCGGTCGCCGACGTTCTGGCCCGCCGGATGGGTGAAACCCCGGCCGTTGAACAGCATGTCCCACAGGCGGCGATAGTAGGGATTGACTCGAAGGACCCATCCCGGGCTTAGGGCCTGGCCGAACTCTATCTCCAGGTGCCAGGCCCTTTCGGGCTTCATGTCCGTCCGGGCCGTCCGACAGGCCGACAGGTCGCCCCGCAGGAGGCCCGACCGGCAGGCCGAGGCGTCCACCACGTAGGACCGGGTCCAGATGGCCGTCGGCCCGACGAGTTCGGGAAACAGACCGCTGAGGACCGCAAAGCTGATGGGCAGGCCGAAGGACTGCTCCCGCAGGAAGGCCGCCGCCGGGGGGACCGGCTGGGCAAAGAGGCCGACGCTGAACTTCAGGACCGTCCCCGGCCGGGGCTCCCAGATCAGGCTCGTCCGGGGGCTCACGGCCCATCGGGACTCCATGTACGACCAGTAGTCGACTCGCAGGCCGTACATCCACCGCAGGCCGGGCCGAAGCGTCCAGAAGTCCTGGACGGCCCATCCGACCTGAAGACCGCTCCCGGCGTAATCGACGCCGAGCAGGAGGTTCCGGGGCTGAACGGGTGCCGGGAGGGGACACTGCGGGCCGCCCGGACAGCCGAGGACGGCGGCCGCCCAGACGGGCTGAGCGTTCCAGTAGTAGCCGTCCGGGATCTGCAGGTACTGCACGTCCAGGACCGTCTTGACGTCGTGGCCCGGCCATCGGAGGGTCTCTACGGAAAATCGGGATTGGTACCGACGGGACTCGTAGAAGGTGATCTCCGGCCAGTAGTCCCACAGACGCCGCTCCCCGCCGCTCCGGAGGGCGTTTTCGACGACCTGGTCCCGCGTCAGGTACTGTCGGTCGCCGTCGAACGTCGGGGCCGACCCGTCCAAGGTCCGCAGGTAACCGGCCTGCCAGGACAGGACCGTCTGAGACCCGACCTGGCCGTACCAGGTCAGGAGGAAAGTGTCGTTCTCGTGGGGCCGCGTCTGCCAGAAGAGCCTCGGCACGACCTGGCCCTCCTGGGTCGGACCCGAATGAAATCGGACGGTCCCCCGGGCCCGCTCGTAGACGACCTTCCAGCGGCTCCGGGCCGAGGGTTGCCACCGGCCGATCAGCCAGAAGTCGTAAAAGTCCACAAAGTCCTCGTTGACCTGGTACGTCCAGGGCATGGCGTTGCCGCCGTAGTCGGCGAAGGCTAGCTTCAGGCCCCACCGCTCGCCGGGATTCCAACCGACTTCAGTCTGGAGCAGGCGCTGGTCTCGCTGACGGGAGGGCCGGTCGAAGAAGGCGGCGTCCGTCGAGGTGAAGGCCACGTCGCCGTAAAATCCCCGCTCGCCCTCGCCGCCCGAGACGACCGTGTTGAGGACGCCGCCGATGGCGTTGCCGTATTCAGGCGCCATGCTTCCCGTGACGACCTCGATGCTCTCGAGGGCACCCTTCGCAAAGACGGGTACGCCCGTCGTCATGTGGACGGCATTCCGGGCGTCCAGGCCCTCGACGCTCAGGGCCGTCGCCCGCTGGGGCGTGCCCCGGATGAAGACGTAGTCCAGGATTTCTCCGTTCTGAACGACGCCGGGGATGAGCTTCGCCTGACTGAAGATGTCCGGCGGGATGGAGGCCTTCGACTGCTGGCGGGTGATGACGTGGTAGGTCGCCGGATTCGTCGGGTCCACGGGCCGGACCCCGTAAACCTCGACGACGGACGCCCCGGCCAGACGCATGAGACACGTGACCTCCGTCACCGAATCGGCCCGGACGACGACGTCCGTGACCTGATAGGGCACAAAGCCCTCCAGCGTACAGGTCACCGTGTACACGCCCGGCGCCACGGCCAGGAAGGCGAACTCGCCCCGTTCGTCGCTGACGGCGACCCAGGGCGTGCGCTCGACCCGGACCGTGGCGCCCGGCAGGGGCGACCGGTCCGATTCCAGGAGGACCCGACCCCGGACCTGGCCGACCTCCCCGGCCCAGGCCGTCCAGGCCATCAGGAGGAAGACCGCCGTCGCCGGCGAGGCGCGAGCGGCGAGGGGCGAATGGCGAGGGGCGAACGACGAGCGGCGCATAGCAAGCGGCGCGTGGCCCGTCGCCGTCCGCAGGGAGCCTACCGAACGTCCGCCGCTCATAGGCGTCTCCTCGATGCAATCCGCTTCTATTTTAAGGTCCACGGGATAGCGGGTGCGACCGCCCCCGGGGACGAAGTGAATCCGACCAATCGCCGACCTGCCCGTCCGCCGACCGAAGCCTGGTCGCCTGAGGCCTCATCCGGTCATCGGTCGGAGGACCGGCCGGGCCAAGGCGGCCAGGACCTTCCGGTGGGCCCGGGGAATGGGAATCCGCCGGAGGTAGGCCTGGGGAAACCACTGCCAGCTTTGGAACATCCCGGTCGAGGCCATGACCCCGTCGACCGACGGGGGGTCCCACCCGTCCGGCCACGGAATCCAGACGGGCCGGAGCCGCCAGCGTCGGTGGGTGAATTCGTGAACGACAGGCGCCAGGGGTCGGAGGACGTCGGCGGCCGCCCGGAGGTCCGGCGGCGACCAGAACGTCAGGACGTCCGTCTCGACATCGCCCGTCCGTTCGGGCCACATCGGGAACAGCCACATGTCCTGCAGGAGGCCGTCCCGCTTGTGGCCGAGGAGCCAGCGGCCCCGGTGGCTCCACAGGACGACCCACCACCGCTCTTCCGGCGGCTCCGCCCTCCGCACGGGGGTCGGGAACTGTTCGGGCCGACCCGTCGAGAAGCCCCGGCAGAAGGTCCGGACCGGACAGTCCCCGCACCGGGGCCGTACAGGCGTGCAAACCGTGGCCCCCAGCTCCATCATCGCCTGATTGAACATGCCGGGGTCCCGCGGGTCGACCAGGCCGTCGGCCCAAGCCTGCAGGTCTCGAACGGCCGGCTGTTTGAGGCCCCCCAGCCGTGCCAACACGCGGCGGACGTTGCCGTCGACGACGCCCGTCGGCACGCCGAAGGCGATGCTGGCGACCGCCCGGGCCATGTAAGGGCCGACCCCCGGCAGGGCGAGCCACTCCTGGACCGTCTGCGGCCATCGACCGGCCCGGTCCCGGACGATCCGGCGGGCCGCCGCGTGAAGGTGGCGGGCCCGGCGGTAGTAGCCCAGGCCCTGCCAGTAGCGCAGGACCTCGGCCAGCTCGGCGGCCGCCAGGGCCTCGACGTCGGGGAATCGGCGAATGAAGCGCTCATAGTAAGTCCGGACCGTCTCGACCCGCGTCTGCTGGAGCATGACCTCGGAGACCCACACGCGGTAGGGGTCCCGGGACCGCCGCCACGGCAGGTCCCGGGCATTCGCCTGAAACCATGCCCGGAGGGCGTCCCGAAAGGCCTCGACCGGAAAATCACGCACGCCCCGCATCATGCCGCCGACTCTACAGGAGACCCCAGATTATCAGAGCCGTTCGGGAGGTGAGAAGTGAGATGGAGAGCGGAAAGGGCACCTCCACGGAAGCACGATGTTTCAGGTATTCGGCAGATGGGCAGGTCGGCAGATAGGCAGGTGGGCAGATGGGCAGATGGGCATTTGGCAGATGGGCAGTCGGCGGGTCGGCAGATGGGCAGGTGGGCAGGTCGGCCGGTCGGGCGACGGGCGTCGATCCCCGGCCCACCGGCCGTCATGCCGGTGGCTTCCGGAGAGAGCCCGCCGTCCTGCGGGCGTCCTCCGCATGCACCGCCCGTCCTGGCCGGGTCGATCCCCTCTGAACACCGCCAG